>NZ_DBHKYV010000006.1:0-74748 GCF_057315035.1 Cupriavidus sp.
GAGTGAGGGAGGCGGCGAACGGGGCGGCGAACGGGGCGGTGAAGGGGCCTGAAGGCTGCGCCCGACCCCTTAAAGGCCTGGGGCCCGTGCAGTGGGTGCCGGGCAGAGGCAGGTCAGGTCGCTTGCCGTCTGCGCAACGACGGCACGCTGTACGACCCCATGCAGCGCCGGGCGGCAGCCTGTGCGGCCTACCGCGCCGCACGCCTGAGAGACAAGCGGAAACGGCCGGAAGTTCCGGCCGTTGTCATTGGATTTTTACTGGATTCTTACGGGATCGTGGCAAAGTGCCCGAAGCGGCGTCAGCGTCCGCCGTCGCGCCCCCGCGCCTGCCAGCCGGGGCCGACATTGGTCGGGCGCATATCGGTGCCGCGCATCGATCCGTCGCCGGGGTTATTGCGGTCCGCGCCGCCAGGCTGGCGCGAGGTACGATCGTCGTCACGGCCACCGGGGCCCTGTGGGCGGCCGCTCAGGCGGTCGTCATTGCGTGCACGTTGCTCCATGCGGTCGATCTGGGCCTGCACATGGTCGCGATTCTCGGCACGTACGCTGGCAATATCCCAGCTGCCGCCAACGCGGCCCATGCGCACCGGATGGTCCGCGAAAGCGCGATGCCAGAAAGCGACTTGTGCGTGGCTGGTGGCGATTGAGCCAACCAGGCCGATGACGGCCACGGTACCAGCCACCAGATGGCGCAGGTGGGGGCGGGTAAGCATGCGAAATCCCAATGTCCTGTAGCAGGTGATGAGTCAGGCGTTGGAATCATGGTACGCAGCGGGCGTGTGATGGCCTATGCGAAACCCGTTACCGGTGTAACGGATTGTTTCGTCATTTTTGCCAACTTTGGCGCGTCTGCCGCTATCCCGCGTGGCGCATGCGCTGGCGGCGGTTGGAGCAACCCTTCGAACGCGCGTGGCACCGGCCTGGCTTTGGGTTTTTTGCCACAATGTCATGCCCTGCGTGTTGCGCCGGCGACGCTCGTGCATGGGAAGTACTGCTCGAAAGCCCTAAGTGTTTGTTTGGACTCGGAATGTGGGCTATACTCTTGCGTTTCGTGTTCGCACACCCCGTTTTTTCGAGGAATTAACAATGGTCGTAATCCGTCTGGCTCGCGGCGGCAGCAAGAAGCGCCCCTTCTTCAATATCGTTGCTACCGATTCGCGCAACCGTCGCGATGGCCGTTTCATCGAGCGCGTTGGCTTCTACAACCCGCTGGCTTCCGAAAAGGAAGAAGGCCTGCGTCTGGTGCAGGATCGCCTGGCCTACTGGCAAGGCGTTGGCGCCCAACTGTCGCCGACCGTTGCCCGCCTGGTCAAGCAAGCTGGCAAGGCTGCCGGCACTGCTGCTGCCTGATAGCTGTACAGGCGTACCTGTCTCAGGTGCGCACTGACGCGTAAAGACGCTCCGCCAACGTGACTGGCAACGCCACCGGCCGCAAGCCGCTGAACCTGTCGACTGCCGCCACGCAAGGTGGTGCCGCTGGCCGGCAGGCGCGGCTACCCGCTGCGCTGCATGTTACCGACAACCTGCCCGATGATCTCATCGAGGTGGGGTATGTCGGTGCGGCGTATGGCATCAGGGGCTGGATCAAGGTCCATCCGCATGCGGACGACGCCTCCGCACTGCTCCACGCCCGCCGCTGGTGGCTGCTTCGTGCGCCGCCGTCCGGCGTGGTGTCGGCACCGGCCGATGCGGCGGAGGCGGTCAGCGTCAGGATTGCCCAGTCGCGTGAACATAGCGGTACCGTGGTGGCGCAAGCCACCGGCGTTTCGGATCGCAATGTGGCCGAAATGCTCAAGGGCCGCCGCGTCTGGATCCGTCGCGAGGATTTTCCCGCGCCGGAAGAAGGTGAGTTTTACTGGGTCGACCTGATCGGTTGTGCCGTGGTCAACGAGCAGGGCGAAACGCTCGGCGAGGTGACTGGCCTGATCGATAACGGCGCCCATCAGATCCTTCAGGTGGCCTATGTGCTGCCGGACGGCACGGCCGCCGAGCGGCTGGTACCGTTTGTCGACGCGTTCCTGCGCACGGTGGATACATCGGCCAGGCGTATCGTGGTCGACTGGGGGCTCGATTACTGAAGTACCGACGTGACGTCCTGGGAGGCGCGATGCAGTTCGATGTGATCACGCTGTTTCCCGAGATGTTCCGCGCGCTGACCGACTGGGGCATTACCAGCCGGGCAGCCAAGCAGCAGCGTTATGCGTTGCGCACCTGGAATCCCCGCGACTTTACCGTCGACAATTACCGGACAATCGACGATCGCCCCTACGGTGGTGGCCCTGGCATGGTAATGCTGGCCAAGCCGCTGGAAGACGCGCTCGATGCCGCCGGTACGGCGCAGCAGGAAGCCGGTGTCGACAAGCCGCACGTAGTGCTGATGTCGCCGCAAGGCGCGACGTTGACCCATGAAAAGGTCATGTCGCTGTCCCGGCGGCCAGGTCTGGTGCTGCTGTGCGGACGCTACGAGGCGATCGACCAGCGTCTGATCGATCGGCGTGTGGACGAGGAAATCAGCCTCGGAGATTTTGTGCTGTCCGGGGGCGAACTGCCCGCGATGGCGCTGATCGACGCGGTGGTGCGGCATCTGCCCGGCGTGCTGGGCGATGCGCAATCGGCGGTGGAAGACAGTTTTGTCAACGGCCTGCTCGACTGCCCGCATTACACGCGGCCGGAAGAATATGAAGGCGTGAGGGTGCCCGACGTACTGCTCGGGGGTCATCATGCCGAGATCGAAAAATGGCGGCGCCAGCAGGCGTTGGCCAATACCGTTCGCAAGCGTCCCGATCTGATCGTGGCCGCGCGTGAACAAGGATTGTTGTCCAAGGCCGATGAGAAGTTTCTGTCGGCATTGGCGGCGAAAGCAGGGCAGGAGTTCGCTCCTGCCAAGTGAAACCCCATCCTCTGCCGGGGCCCAGCAAAGTCTGGGGCATCCAACGCTGGCACGATGGTTAAGGAGAAAACGATGAACATCATCGAGCAAATCGAGAAGGAAGAGATCGCGCGTCTGACCGCGAACAAGTCCATCCCCGCATTCGCACCTGGCGATACCGTTATCGTCAACGTGAACGTGGTGGAAGGTACCCGCAAGCGCGTGCAGGCTTACGAAGGCGTGGTAATCGCCAAGCGTAACCGTGGTCTGAACAGCTCCTTCATCGTGCGCAAGATCTCGTCGGGTGAAGGCGTGGAACGTACGTTCCAGCTGTACTCGCCGCTGATCGCTGGCATCGAAGTGAAGCGTCGCGGTGACGTCCGTCGCGCGAAGCTGTACTACCTGCGCGAGCGCTCGGGCAAGTCGGCACGTATCAAGGAAAAGCTGGTGACGAAGGCCGCCAAGGTCGCCGCCGCCCAGTAAGCTTTCCGAGCCACGCACCGGGCAACCGGTGCCACGCCGGCATTGCGAAGGACACCCTCGGGTGTCCTTTTTGCATTGCGGGCGGATTGCGGGCGTATTGTGCTGCAATGCAACAACAAACGGTTCTGTCATACTTGACACCGTTATGCGCCCTAAACTCGATCCCGAAGCGTTACCGGTCGTCGAGACCGATAGCCACCGCGCGCCGCTCTCCGCGCCGCGCATGAAACCCGACTTTATCCGGCACCGGCTGCTTGCGCCGCCCGCGTGGGAGCCCGAACTCACCGATGAGTCGCGCATCTACGACCAATCCAGGGGATTGCGGCAGGCCGCCGTGCTGGTGCCGCTGGTGGAGCATGGCGATGGACTGACAGTGCTGCTGACCCAGCGCAATGCCAACCTGAGTGCGCATGCCGGCCAGATCAGTTTTCCCGGCGGCAGCCAGGAAACCTACGATGCCGACCGCATTGCCACGGCGCTGCGCGAGACCGAAGAGGAAATCGGCCTGCGGCGCGACTTTATCGAAGTGCTGGGTTCGTTGCCCGACTACATCACGGGCACCGGGTTTCACGTCAGCCCGGTCGTAGGCCTGGTGCGCAGCGGCTTCACGCTGCAGCCCGACGCCTCCGAGGTGGCCGAAATCTTCGAGGTGCCGCTGGCTTTCCTGATGGATCCGGCGCGGCACGAGCGGCGGCTGCTGCGCTGGGAGGGCGGCGAGCGCCAGTTCTATGCGATGCCGTATCCGCGCGAGGGCGGTGGCCAGCGCTTTATCTGGGGCGCGACGGCAGGGATGCTACGCAATCTCTACCATCTGCTGGCGGCCTGAGGATCAGGCGGCGGCCGCGTCCCCGTCCGCGCAGTGTGGGCAGCTCTTGCCGACCACATACTTCGGCTGCTGCTGCTCCTCGGACGTCACGACCGCGCGACAGGCAAAGCACTGCACCGGGCCGGCCGGTTCGAGGTTGGGGTTCAGTGCGGTGCGGTAGTCGAATACGAAGCAGTCGCCGTGATAGTGGCTGCCGCCCACTTCCTCGAAGTACTTGAGAATGCCGCCTTCGAGCTGATACACGCGTTCGATGCCCGCTTCCTGCATGTGGATGGCAGCCTTCTCGCAGCGGATGCCGCCGGTGCAGAACGACACCACGGTCTTGCCTTCCAGCGCCGCTTTGTGCTCGGCCACGGCCGGCGGGAAGTCGCTGAACTTGGCGATGTTGTATTCGACCGCGTTGTCGAACGTGCCAACTGCCACCTCGAAGTCATTGCGCGTATCGAGCATCACAACCGGACGCCCCTCGTCATCATGACCCTGGTCAAGCCAGCGCTTGAGGTCCACCGGGCGCACCGCGGGCGCGCGGCCGCTCTCGGGGCGGATCAGCGGCATCTTCATGGTGATGATTTCCTTCTTGGCACGCACCAGCATGCGTTTGAAGGGCTGGTTTTCCGACACGCTTTCCTTCGGCGCGATATCCGCGAAGCGCGCATCGGCATGCAGCCAGGCCATGAACTCGTCGATCTGCGCGCGCGTGCCGGCCAGGAACATGTTGATGCCTTCCGGGGCCAGCAGGATCGTGCCTTTCAGGCCCGCAGCTTCGCAACGCTCGCGCATGGCGGGGCGCAGGGTCTCGATATCGTCGAGCGTGACGAATTTGTAAGCCGAAATGTTTACGATCTGCATGGTGCGACGCTGCTGGGCGGGCGCCGAGGGCGCTCGATAACTGCCTGATTGGAAAGGCGAAATTATAGCCGCTTGGCGGCATTGCCGATACCCGTCGCAGCGCGGCCACGCGCCAGGCGTCGCGCATGCCGCACCACATCACTTTACGAAAGTCTCGCGGTACCGGGCGAGGGGAGCCGGTACAATGGCGCCCTATGTCTGCACCCCGCTTCGTACACCTTCGCCTGCATTCCGAATACTCGGTCGTGGACGGTATCGTCCGCCTCGATGACGCCGTCAAGGCCGCCGCCAACGACGGCATGGGCGCGCTTGCGCTGACCGACCTCGCCAATGCATTTGGCCTGATCCGCTTCTACAAGGAAGCGCGTGGCGGCGGCGTCAAGCCCGTCGTTGGCGCCGACGTCTGGCTGACCAATGCCGACGACCGCGACAAGCCCGCGCGGATGCTGCTGCTCGTGCAGGATCGCATCGGCTACCTGAACCTGTGCGCGTTGCTGTCGCGCGCATGGCTGGGCAACCAGCATCGCGGCCGCGCCGAGTTCGAGCCAGGCTGGTTCGAGGAGCCCGGCGAGGAAGGCCTGCCGCTGGCTACCGGCCTGATCGCGCTGTCCGGCGCGATGGGTGGCGACGTTGGCCAGGCGCTGGCCAATGGCAACGCCGATGCCGCGCGCCGTGCCGCGCAGCATTGGGCCACGATTTTCCCGCAGCGGTTCTATATCGAGCTGCAGCGTGCCGGGCATCCCGGTACCGATGCCTATGTGCAGCAGGCCGTGCAACTGGCCGCGTCGCTGCAATTGCCCGTAGTGGCCACGCATCCGGTGCAGTTCATGACGCCGGACGAATTCACCGCCCACGAGGCGCGCGTCTGTATTGCCGAGGGCGAGCTGCTGGCCAATCCGCGCCGCGCGCGCAAGTTCACGACCGACCAGTATTTCAAGACGCAGGACGAGATGTGCGCGCTGTTCGCCGACATCCCGTCGGCGCTGCAGAACGCCGTGGAAATCGCCCGGCGCTGCAACCTGACGCTGGAACTTGGCAAGCCACGCCTGCCGCTGTTCCCGACGCCCGATGGCATGTCGCTGGACGACTACCTCGTGTTCATGGCCAAGGACGGCCTGGAGAAGCGCCTTGCCGTGCTGTTCCCGGACGAGGCCGAACGCGAGCGCAAACGCCCCGAATACTACGCGCGGCTGGAATTCGAGACCGGCACCATCATCAAGATGGGGTTTCCGGGCTACTTCCTGATCGTGGCGGACTTTATCAACTGGGCCAAGAACAATGGCGTGCCGGTGGGGCCGGGCCGTGGCTCGGGTGCCGGCTCGCTGGTGGCTTATGCGCTCGGCATTACCGATCTCGATCCGCTCAAGTACGCGCTGCTGTTCGAGCGTTTCCTGAATCCCGAGCGCGTCTCGATGCCCGACTTCGACATCGACTTTTGCCAGCACGGCCGCGATCGCGTGATCACGTACGTGAAGGAGAAGTACGGCAAGGACGCCGTGTCGCAGATCGCCACGTTCGGCACCATGGCCGCGAAGGCCGCAGTGCGCGATGTGGGCCGCGTGCTCGATCTTGGCTACGGGTTCGTCGACAGCGTCGCCAAGCTGATTCCGTTCAAGCCGGGCAAGCTCGTCACGCTCGAGGAAGCCAAGAAGGAAGAACCTGCTCTGGCCGAGCGCGAGCGCAACGAGGAGGAAGTGCGCCAGCTGCTGGAACTGGCGCAGCGCGTGGAAGGCATGACGCGTAACGTCGGCATGCACGCCGGCGGCGTGCTGATCGCGCCGGGCCGCCTGACCGATTTCTGCCCGCTTTATACGCAGGGCACCGACGGCATGAGCGGCGTGGTGAGCCAGTACGACAAGGACGACGTGGAAGCGGCCGGCCTGGTCAAGTTCGACTTTCTGGGCCTGACCACGCTGACCATCCTCGACTGGGCGGAACGCTATATCCGGCGCCTCGACCCGTCGAAGGCCGACTGGAACTGCAGCCAGATCCCGCTCGACGACGGCCCCGCGTTCGACATCCTCAAGACTGCCAACACGGTGGCGGTGTTCCAGCTGGAAAGCCGCGGCATGCAGGGCATGCTCAAGGACGCCAAGCCTGACCGCTTCGAGGACATCATCGCGCTCGTGGCGCTCTATCGTCCGGGCCCGATGGACCTGATCCCGAGCTTCTGTGCGCGCAAGCACGGCCGCGAGAAGGTCGAGTACCCCGACGCGCGTGTCGAGCCCGTGCTCAAGGAGACCTACGGCATCATGGTCTACCAGGAGCAGGTGATGCAGATGGCGCAGATCGTCGGCGGCTACTCGCTCGGTGGCGCCGACCTGCTGCGTCGCGCGATGGGCAAGAAGAAGGCCGAGGAAATGGCCAAGCATCGCGAGCTGTTCCGCGAGGGTGCCGACAAGAACGGGCTGTCGGCGCAGCAGGCCGACGATATCTTCGACCTGATGGAGAAGTTCGCGGGCTACGGCTTCAACAAGTCGCACGCGGCGGCCTATGCGCTGCTGGCCTACTACACGGCCTGGCTCAAGGCGCACCATCCGGCCGAATTCATGGCAGCCAACATGTCGCTGGCCATGGACGATACGGACAAGGTCAAGATCCTCTACGAGGACTGCCGCCTGAACAAGCTGGCGGTGCTGCCGCCTGACGTCAATGCCAGCGAATACCGCTTTGCGCCGACCGATGCGAAGACGATCCGCTATGGCCTCGGCGGCATCAAGGGCTCGGGCCAGGGTGCCATCGAGGACATCCTGCGCGCCCGCGAGGAAAGGCCGTTCGACGACCTGTTCGATTTCTGCGAGCGCGTGGACCGCCGCCAGGTCAACCGTCGCACCATCGAGGCGCTGATCCGCGCCGGTGCATTCGACAGCCTCAACGACAACCGCGCGCAGTTGCTGGCGTCGGTGTCGATCGCCATGGAAGCGGCCGAGCAGAAGGCCGAGTCGGCCAACCAGGTGTCGTTGTTCGACCTGATGGACGACGCGGGCGACGCGCACCGTCCCGAACTGGTCGACGAGCCGCGCTGGTCGGCCAAGCGCACGTTGCAGGAAGAGAAGCAGGCGCTCGGCTATTACTTCTCGGGCCACCTGTTCGACGCATCGCGCGACGAGGTGCGCAAGTTCGTCAAGGGCACCCTGGCCGCGCTGGAAAAGGAAGTGCAGGGCAACGGTGGCGGTTATGGCCGCGACGTGCGCGGCAAGGTGATTGCCGGTGTGATCATGGGCGTTCGCACGCAGATGACGCAGCGCGGCAAGCTGATCATCGTGATGGTCGACGATGGCACGGCACAGATCGAAATGACCGTGTTCAACGAACTGTACGATGCCAATCGCCATATGTTCCGCGAAGACGAACTGCTGATTGCCCAGGGCAATGCGCGGCATGACACATTCACCGGCGGCGTGCGTTTCACGGCCGAATCGGTGATGGACCTCGTGACGGCGCGCGCGCGCTATGCCGATGCGGTGAGCCTCGGTTTCAACGGCAATGCGTCGACGGAGCGCCTGCGCGAACTGCTGACGCCGTACCTGGCCAATGTGGCCCAGTCGCCCGGCGTACCGGTGCGCATCAGCTATATCAACAAGACTGCCCAGTGCGAAGCCATGCTCGGCACGCAGTGGCAGATCACGCCATCCGAGGAAGCGCTGGCAAGCTTGCGCAGTGCACTCGGCGATAGCGTGCGGATGATCTATGGCTGACCCGCGCGGCCAGGTGACGGAATCCGGCGCGCGCAAGCAGCGCATCCTGTTCCACGTCACGCATTTCCTGCATGGCGGTATCGAGACCTCGCTGGTCTCGCTGCTGGCGTCGGTGGATCGCGAACGTTTCGAGCTCGGCCTGACCGTGACCTATCCGTCGCCGGAACTGGAGTCGCATTTCCGTGCACGGTTGCCACAGGATGTGAAGCTGCACGTGCTGGCTCCGGAGCGCTGGCTGTCGCACTGCCGCCAGCTCAAGAAGCAGCGCAAGCTCGGGCCCCTTGGCAAGATCTATGAGGAAGCGCTGCTGCCGCCGGTACGCAAGCCGCTGATGAACCGGCGCTTTCGCCAGATCCTGCTGCAGGGCGGCTATGACGTCGTGGTGGACTACGACATGTCGCTGTCGCGCATCACGGGACCGCTGCCGGTGCCGATGATTGGCTACCAGCATTTCAGTGTGGCACATCTGGCCAGCGGCCACGGACGGAAGCTGCGCAAGTTGCGCCACCAGTGCAAGGTGGATTACGACGCCGTGGTCATGTTGACGGACAGCATGCTGGCCGATGCGCGCCAGTTGATGCCCGAGGCTGCCGACAAGCTGGTGCGGCTCTACAACGCGATCGATCTCGACAGCATTCGCACCAGGGCCGATCAATCGCTCGATCCGGCTGTGGCGCCGCGCGAGCCGTTTATCGTCTCGGTGGGACGGCAGGAAGAAAGCCAGAAGGACTTCACATCGCTGTTGCGCGCCTACGCCAGGCTGGTAGGGCAGGGCATCGAGGAGCGCCTGGTACTGGTTGGAGACGGCGCATCGCGGCCGCAACTGGAGGCGCTGACAAGGTCGCTGGGCCTGGCGGAGCGTGTCACCTTCGCCGGTTTTCAGTCGAACCCCTATGCGTGGATCCGGCATGCACGCCTGATGGCGTTCAGTTCGAAGATGGAAGGCTTGCCCAACGTCCTGCTGGAAGGGCTGGCGGTGGGGCAGGTGGTAGTCAGTACCGATTGTCCGACCGGGCCGCGCGAGATTCTCGACGATGGCCGTGCCGGCCTGCTGGTGCCGGTGGGCGATGTGGACGGGCTGGCCGAGGCGATGCGCCGTGGCCTGCAGGATGTGCCGCTAAGGCAGGCGCTGCTGGCGCACGCATCGCGCCACGTCGAACAGATGGGCTTTGGCCCGACCGGGCAGGCGTTCAGCGCGCTGGTCGATCGTCTGACGCGGCGGGCTGCCGGCCCTGCTCCTGCCGTTGCAGCAGCCAGAGCTTGATGTACTTGTAGTAGCTGGCCTGCCCGTTCATCAGGGCCACCGCCAGGCCTTGCGAGCCGTCGAGGAATCCGCGGCGGAACAGCCAGGTGCGCAGGAATGCCCAGCTGCCGTGGGTCCAGGCGCTGAATGCGGTGGCCCGCTTGCCGCGCTGGAAGGCTTGCCGGGCGCCCAGCGTCGAGTACTGGTCGATCTTGCGCAGCACCTGCGAGAAGTCGTCGTAGGTGTAGTGCAGCAACGGGGTTTGCAGATGGCCGACCGGGCCGTCGGTGACCACGTTTTCGTGAACGATATCGTCGGTGAAACGGGCGCGGCCGACGCGGAATACCCGCGTCAGGCGGTCTGGATACCAGCCGCTATGGCGCATGAAGCGGCCGCAGAAGCGTGACAGGCGTGGCATGTCGTAGGCATCGGCCTGCCCCGAGTCGATCGCGGCCAGGATTTCGTCGCGCAGTTCAGGCGTGACGCGTTCGTCGGCATCGATCGACAACACCCACTCGCTCCGGGCCTTCGACAGGGCGAGGTTTTTCTGGGGGCCGAAGCCGGGCCAGGTGGTGGTTTCATGGACCTCGGCGCCCATGGCGCGTGCAATGTCCAGCGTGCCGTCGGTGCTGCCGGAGTCCACTATAATCGCGCGGTCGCACCAGGAGACGCTCTCCAGGCACTCACGGATATTGTGTGCCTCGTTTTTGGTAATCAGTACGACAGAGATTTTCATAGAAATGCTTGCGATGGAATCCCGCAGACCGGATTTGCCCGCCATTCTAGCGGCAGTCGGCGTGGTGCCCGTTTGGCAAGTGGAGCCAACGTGAACGACAGCAAACAACAAAAGCCCCAGGAATCCGACACCCTCAAGCGCGTCTGGTCCTATCTGAAGCCCGAAATGCGCACGTTTGCGCTGGCCATCCTGGCCATGGGCCTGGTGGCCGCCAGCGAGGGGATTATCCCGAAGGTCGTCAACGACCTGCTCGACAAGGGCTTTGGCGGTGCCTATGCCGGCAAGCTCTGGCATGTGCCAGCGCTGCTGGTCGGCGTGGCGCTGGTGCGCGGCGTGGCGCAGTTCGCCTCGGGTTTCCTGTTGTCGAAGATTTCGAACGGCGTGCTGCTGAAGATGCGCATGCAGATGTTCGAGCGCATGCTGCATGCGCCGGCGCTGTTCTATCACCGCAATACCGCGGCATCGCTGATCAACGCCGTGATCTTCGAAGTGAACCAGGTGATGCAGATCCTGACCGGCGTGCTGATCACGCTGGTACGCGACTCGCTGACCGTGCTGGCGTTGCTGATCTACCTGTTCTACACGAACTGGCGTCTGACGCTGGTGGTGGCGGTGCTGCTGCCCGCGATCGGTTTCGTGATGTCGAAGGTCAACCGGCGCCTGCGTCGCCTGAACCGCGAACACCAGGCGCTGACCAATACCGCCGCGTACGTGGTGGAAGAGGCGGCCGGTGGCTACAAGGTGGTCAAGCTGCACGGCGGCGAAGCCTATGAGACCGCGCGCTTTGCCGCGATGGCCGAGCGGCTGCGCGGCTATTCGATGCGCATGGCCGTGGCGGGTGGACTGAACCAGCCGGTAACCGCGTTCCTGGCATCGCTGGCGCTGTCGGTGATCCTGACCATTGCCATGGTGCAGGCGCAGGGCAACCAGACCACGATCGGTGGCTTTACCGGCTTCGTGATGGCGATGCTGCTGCTGATCTCGCCGCTCAAGCACCTGACCGACCTGAACCAGCCCCTGCAACGCGGCCTGACCGCCGCTGAAATGATCTTCGGACTGATCGACGAGCCGATCGAACCGCAGGATGGCGGCGTGCCGCTGGAGCGCGCGCGTGGCGACCTCGTATTCGACAATGTGGGCTTCCGCTATGGCGAGGCCGGCCGTCCCGCGCTGAACCGCGTGAGCTTCCATGCCGCGCCGGGCGAGGTGGTGGCGCTGGTTGGCCCTTCGGGCAGCGGCAAGACCACGCTGGTCAACCTGGTGCCGCGCTTCTTTGATCCGACCGAAGGCCGGATCGTGCTCGATGGCAAGTCGATCGACCAGTTCGGCCTGAACGACCTGCGTCACCAGATCGCGTTCGTGAGCCAGGACGTGGTGCTGTTCAACGACACCGTGGCTGCCAACGTGGCCTATGGCGTGCACCCGCGCGAGAAGATCGACATGGCACGCGTGGAACGTGCCCTGGCCGCGGCTTACCTGACCGATGTGGTCAAGGGCTTGCCCGAGGGGCTGGAAACCAATATCGGCGACAACGGCATGAAGCTGTCGGGTGGCCAGCGCCAGCGCCTGGCGATCGCGCGTGCGATCTACAAGGACGCGCCGATCCTGATCCTTGACGAGGCCACCTCGGCGCTGGACTCCGAATCGGAACGCCAGGTACAGGCCGCGCTGGAATCGCTGATGCAAGGGCGCACCACGCTGGTGATCGCCCACCGCCTGTCGACGATCGAGAACGCCGACCGCATCGTGGTGCTCGAACAGGGCCGCGTGGCCGAGCAGGGCAGCCACACTGACCTGCTCGGGGCCAATGGACTCTACGCGGGTCTGCACCGCATCCAGTTCGCCACCGCCGCGCAGTAAGCTGTCAGGGATTCGACGGCCGTGACGTCCTGTCACGGCCGGGCATGTACCAGCAGGGAAGATACCCCGAGGAGACAGACATGACCGCCCATCCGCCAATCAGCCGCTATCCGGTTCCTGCCATCGCGGACCTGCCTGAAGACATTCGGCAGCGCGTACTGGAAGTCCAGGAGAAAGCCGGCTTCGTTCCCAATGTATTCCTGGCCCTGGCACACCGGCCCGACGAATGCCGCGCGTTCTTTGCCTATCATGACGCGCTGATGCTCAAGGAGACCGGCAACCTGACCAAGGGCGACCGCGAGATGATCGTGGTGGCCACCTCGGGCGTGAACCAGTGTCTCTACTGCGTGGTGGCGCATGGCGCCATCCTGCGCATCTACGAAAAGAAGCCGCTCGTGGCAGACCAGGTCGCGGTCAACTACCGCAAGGCCGACATTGCACCGCGTCAGCGCGCCATGCTCGATTTTGCGATGAAAGTCTGCGAGTCATCGCATACGGTAGGCGAGGCAGATTTCGAAGCCTTGCGCGCGCATGGTTTCGATGACGAGGATGCGTGGGATATCGCCGCCATCACGGCGTTCTTCGGCTTGTCGAACCGCATGGCGAATACCATCAGCATGCGGCCCAACGATGAGTTCTTCCTGATGGGGCGCGTGCCGAAGCAGAAGTAGCAAGTTTGCGGTGTTTTAAACGCCCGTTACCGGATCTGTGCGCAGCTGCCGCTCTTCGGATCAAACAGCACCGGCCATGCCTGTTCGTAGATGCCTGGCGTGCAGTGTTTCTCGCAACGCGCATGGGCCAGCGTGACGCGGCGAGGATCTTGCCAGACCATCAGCTTGCAACCACTACCGTCGATCGCATGCAACTCGATGTGTGGTGTCTGCTGTACCTGCTTGAATTCGGCCAGGTCAAACTGGCATGACCCTTTGCGCGATACCCAGAGTTTCCAGGAGAGCGTTTGCACGGCGTTGTGCGATACGCGAACCACGGCATCCTCGCGGAAGCCGTCTTCCTCGGTGCGCTTGCATGCGCCGTTGATGTCGATCTCGCGCGCCACGATCGGCGTGGCACGGGTTTCCGGCGCGGGCGGATACGATTTGGGCGGATTGGCGCTCGGGCCGGCCAGCGGCGGGGAACGGTCAGTCAGTTGCTGCAGTGGTGCGCATGCCGCGCACAAAAAAAATGCCAGCAGTGCTGGCATCGCGAATCTTGTTGACGTCATGTCGGCCCCCTCGTACTCCCGCCACATTCAATGTAGGGGATGGCGATGCAAAGGCCAGCCTTATGTGATGAGGACTAGCCCTAGCATGCTAAGTCAGTGGCACCGTCTATATTCAGAGAATGTGACTGCGCGTTTATGCCGCCTGTAGGCTGGTCTGGCGCGGTGCCGCATGTTGCACGGCGGAATAGCCGGTAGCGAACACCAGACGGCCCGCCGACCAGGTGTGCGTGACCAGCGGCTGGCCGGCCACGCTGGCCACGGCGATCACGTCGGCGCGCTTGCCCGGCGTCAGGCGGCCCCGATCGTCGAGCAGGCAGGCATCGGCCGGATTGGCACTGACCAGCGCCAACGCTTCATTGAGCGGCAGCTCCGCCAGCCGCGCGGCGGCGAATGCCGCGGCGATCAGCGTGGAAGGCTGGTAATCCGAGCAGAGGATATTGCCAACCCGCGCGTGGATTGCATCGATCGCGCGCATCGAACCGCTCTGGCTTTTGCCGCGCAGCACGTTGGGTGCGCCAAGGATCGTCGGCAGCGCATGGGCCGATGCCGCCTGGGCGGTTTCCACGTTGATCGGGAACTC
Organism: Cupriavidus sp.; assembly: GCF_057315035.1. Lineage (NCBI taxonomy): Bacteria > Pseudomonadati > Pseudomonadota > Betaproteobacteria > Burkholderiales > Burkholderiaceae > Cupriavidus > Cupriavidus sp. The sequence goes on from NZ_DBHKYV010000006.1 coordinate 14,367, forward strand.
GCTCATGCGTACCCCGAGCGCATGCATGGCGGCAATCCGCTGGGGCGAGTCGTCGTCGTGGCTGGCAGTGGGAATGCCCAGTTCATGTGCCTTCGACACCAGCCGGTTCACGCGCTCGGTCGCGCCGTCGAGTTCGGCACTCTTCTTCGCGGCGGCATCGGCCGCTTCCTCGCGGCTCATGCCATGGTTGCCCATCATGTACGACAGATAGGCATCCATCGTCTTGAACTGGCCCTGGCCTGGCGAGTGGTCCATGACCGACAGCAGGTCAACCACACCTTCGGCCATCAGCATTTCCAGCACCGGCACGGCGGCGGCGTCGGTCACCTCGTAGCGGCAGTGGATGCGGTTGTCGACGAGGCTGTGCTGGCGATACGCCGCCACCGTACGCACCAGCGTGGCCGCCGTGTCATTGTTGCGCACGCCAAACTGGTCGCTGGCAAAAGACAGCGCGTGATAAGGCGTGGTGATGCCGGCCGCGGCGTTGCGGCGGTCGACTTGCGCCACGGCGAAGTCCAGCGGGAACAGCACATTGGCGCGCGGCTCGGCTTCCTTCTCGATGGCGTCGCAATGCACATCGATCAGGCCCGGCATCACGGTATGGCCGCGCAAGTCGAGTATGTCGGCATCGGCCGGGATCGAGGCGGGTTCAATGGCGACGATCTGGCCATCGGCCATCAGCAGCGCGCTGTCATGCAGCACGCGGTCGGGCAATACCAGCGTCGCGTGGGTCAGGTAGGTGGTGGTCATGTCCGTTTCCGTTCCGTATTTGCAGGTTCAGGTTCAGGGCAGAATGGGCTCAGGCGTTTGCCGCGGCAACGGGCTGCAGCGGCAGCGCACGCGTGGCCACGGCATCGCGTACCGCTTCGTCGTGGAAGATGCCGATCAGCGCGCGGCCTTCGGCCAGTGCCTCGCGGATCAGTTCGATCACCACGGCGCGGTTGTCGGCATCGAGCGATGCGGTCGGTTCATCGAGCAACAGGATCGGGTGTCCGCCGATCAGGCCGCGGGCGATATTCACACGCTGCTGCTCGCCGCCCGAGAACGTGGCCGGCGGCAGATCCCACAAGCGGCGCGGCAGGTTCAGGCGTTCGAGCAGCGTGGCGGCCCTGGCGCGTGCTTCCTCATGGCTGGCGCCGCGATGCTGCAGCGGGTCGGCAACCACATCGAGCGCCGAGACACGCGGAATCGCACGCAGGAACTGCGATACATAGCCGATCACGTCACGGCGCAATTTCAGTACGCGTTGTTCGGGCGCGTTGGTCAGTTCTACCCAGGGTTCGCCGGCGGCGCTGGTATCGCGCAGCCGGATCGTGCCTTCGGTCGCCAGGTAGTTGCCATAGAGGCAGCGCAGCAGCGTGCTCTTGCCGGTGCCGGAACGGCCCGACAGCACCAGGCATTCACCGCGCGAGGCATCGAAGTCGATCGCCTGCAATACCGGCAGGCGGATACCGCCCTGGTTGTGCAATGTGAACATCTTGCCGAGGCCACGGACCTCGATCAGCTTCCGGTTGTCTGCTTGCATCATGGTCAGCCCTGCAGGATGGAGGAAACCAGCAGCTGCGTGTACGGGTGCTGCGGGTCGTCGAGGATCTGGTCGGTCAGGCCTTGCTCGACCACGCGGCCGCCCTGCATCACGAGCGTGCGATGTGCGAGTAGTCGGGCCACTGCCAGGTCGTGCGTGACGAGAATGGCGGCCAGGCCAAGGTCGGTGACCAGGCGGCGCATCAGGTCGAGCAGGCGCGCCTGCACCGAGACGTCGAGCGAGGCGGTGGGCTCGTCCATGAACACCAGGCGCGGATGCGTGACAAGATTGCGCGCGATCTGCAGGCGTTGCTGCATGCCGCCGGAGAACGTGCTCGGCACGTCGTCGAGGCGCGCGAGGTCGATCTCCATTTTCTCGAGCCAGGCCCCGGCGATTTCGCGCAGGTCGCCATAGTGGCGATTGCCCACGGCCATCAGGCGCTCGGCGATATTGGCGCCGGCGCTGACCTGCATGCGCAGGCCATCGCGCGCATGCTGGCGCACAAAGCCCCAGTCGGTACGAGCCAGCAGCCGCATGCGCGCGCTGGACAGCGATGCCAGGTCGGTCAGGCCTGCCTCGCGCATGTCGTAGCTGACGCTGCCGCGCTGGGCCCTGACCTGCATCGACAGCGCCTGCAGCAGCGTGCTCTTGCCCGAGCCCGATTCACCGACCACGCACAGCACTTCGCCGGGATAGAGGTCGAAGTCGACATCATGGCAACCGTGCACACCGTCCCAGGTGTGCGTGAGGTTGCGAACGGAAAGCAGTGGCGTGGCATTCATTGGGTAGCTCCGGCGGCGTGCTTCACGGCTTGCGCGGCCTGGCGATCGGCGCAGTACTCGGTGTCCGAGCACACGAACATGCGCGTGCCGGCATCGTCAGTGATGATTTCGTCGAGATAGCTGTCGGTGGCGCCGCATTGCGCGCAGCAGCTCGACCACTTCTCCACGGTGAACGGATGATCGACAAAATCGAGACTCTTGACCGAGGTGTACGGCGGCACCGCATAGACGCGCTTCTCGCGGCCCGCGCCGAACAGCATCAGTGCAGGGCTGCGGTCGAGCTTCGGGTTGTCGAACTTCGGAATCGGCGACGGACGCATCATGTAGCGCTGGTTGACGATCACCGGGTAGTCATAGGTCGTGGCGATATGGCCGTGATGCGCAATGTCTTCATAGAGCTTCACATGCATCGAGCCGTACTCGGCCAGTGCATGCATGGTGCGTGTTTCGGTCTCGCTGGGCTCCAGCCAGCGCAGCGGCTCTGGAATGGGCACCTGGTACACCATGGTCTGGCCCGCGCTCAGCTTCGTTTCCGGAATGCGGTGGCGCGTCTGGATGATGGTGGCTTCGGCGGTGCGTTCGGTGGTCTGCACGCCGGTCACGCGGCCGAAGAAGCGGCGGATGTTGATCGCGTTCGTGGTGTCGTCCGAGCCCTGGTCGATGACCTTGAGCACGTCCTGCTTGCCGATGATCGCGGCGGTCACCTGGATGCCGCCGGTGCCCCAGCCATAGGGCAGCGGCATCTCGCGGCTGCCGAACGGAACCTGGTAACCGGGAATGGCCACGGCCTTCAGCAGCGCGCGGCGCAGCATGCGCTTGGTCGATTCGTCGAGGTAGCCGAAGTTGTAGTGGTCGTCGCGGGCGACGGCAGTGGTTTGTGGAATGGCGGTGCTCATGCCAGCGACTCCTCTTGCGACTGGTGCGACGGATGCGAATCTTGCTGCGCCGGTTGCGGCGCGTTGGTGGGCGGCTGCTCCTGTTCCGCACGCAGGCGGCGCAGCAGTTCCAGATTGGCCTGGAAGTCCACGTAATGCGGCAGCTTCAGATGCTGCACGAAGCCCGATGCCTCGACGTTATCGCTGTGGTACAGCATGAACTCGATGTCGTTGGCCGGATTGTCGGCGGCCTCGCCCAGTTCTTCGGCGCGCATCGCGCGATCGGCCAGTGCCATCGACATGGCCTTGCGCTCGTTGTAGCCGAACACCAGTCCATAGCCACGCGTCAGGCGCGGCGCTTCGTCGGCATTGCCGGCGAACTGGCTCACCATTTGGCACTCGGTCAGCTCAACCGAGCCGATCGTGATGGCGAAGCCGAGTTCTTCAATGAACATCTCGACCTCGGTGCTGCCATAGCGGATCTCGGCGGCGAACGGGTGGGAATTGCCATAGCCACGCTGCGTCGAGTAACCCATTGCCAGCAGGAAACCTTCATCGGCGCGCGCCAGGTTCTGCAGGCGCGCGGGACGTTCGGCCGGAAAGCTCAGCGGCTCACGTGTGAGATCGGGCGGCGCAGGGTCGCCCACGGGGATCGTGTCGGCCTCGACCAGCGCTTCGGCTTCGAGCAGGCCGGTGACACGCGGCATGTCCGATGCCAGCGGTTGCGGCGACGGTGGCAGCGGCACGGGGTCGCGGCCGGCTTCCAGCGAGAAGTCGAGCAGGCGCTGCGTGTAGTCGTAGGTCGGTCCCAGTACCTGGCCACCGGGCACATCCTTGAACGTCGACGAGATGCGGCGCTGGAGGTTCATCTTGCCCGTGTCGAGCGCCTGGGTGTAGCCAAAACGCGCAAGCGTGGTGCGGTAGGCGCGCAGCAGGAAGATGGCTTCGATCTGGTCCCCGGCGGCCTGCTTGAGGGCCAGGGCGGCCAGGTGCGGATCGTAGAGCGAGCCTTCGGCCATCACGCGCGCTACGGCCAGTGGCATCTGCTCGCGAATCTGGTCCAGCGTGATTTCGGGCACCGATGCGTCGCCACGACGGTAGGTGTCCAGCATCTGGTAGGAATTGAGGATGGCGCGCTCGCCTCCCTTGACGGCAACGTACATGTCAGTTCTCCACTTGCGTGGTGCGCGTCAACGCGCAGAATTGGTCACCGCTGGCCAGCAACAGGTCCACGCCAAGCGGGAAGCGGGCGTTGTTGGCGCGCCAGCCTTCACGGAAGTCCGCCGGCAGGCCGCGCACGCGCAGCGCTTGGGTGGACTCGATGCCGGGGCCGCGCAGCGTCAGCGTGTCGCCATCTTGCAGTGATGCGACTTCCACGATCAGCGTGGCCGAGCGGTCGGGGTATTCGGGCAGGCCTTGCGCGCAATCTGCCAGCGCGGGCATTGCGTGGCCGGCGGGCACGCAGACAAAGGTGGCTTCGCCGACCGCCTCGACCAGCGGGCAGCTGCAATGGAAGCGCAGGAAAGCGCGTGCTGCGGCCGGAATATCTGCGGGCAGCCAGACCGGGGTGTCGGGGTCGGCCAAAGTCAGCAGCAGGGCGGTCAGCGTGGGCGACAGCCCGTCGGGCTGGCCACTGGTGGCGGGCAACGTTTCAAGCCGGCCCGGATGCGCGAACGCTTCGAGCGCGGCGCGGAACACGGCCTGCGCATCGTCGACGGGGTTGTCGAAGCCGGGCAGCAAGGACGTGGCGGAGTGCGTGGCGAGGGCTTGCATGGGTGTTTCGGTAGCGGGCATTTCAGTCTTCTCCGCGGGCCATGGTGAAGAACTCCACGCGGGTTTGCGCGGCAATGGCGGCCTGTCGCGCGGCCCGATCGGCCAGCGCCTGCGCCAGCGGTGCCAGTACGATGTCCTGCACGCGCTGGTGCCACGCCTGGCGCTGCAGCAGCGCATCGAGCACGGCCGCCTGCTCGGCATGGCGCGTGCCGCGACCCTGTACATAAGCCACGCCGGCCGTGGCAGCTTCGTCCGGCGATTCGTCAAGGACCACGGCGCAGCGCGTCACCGACATTTCGCCGAGATTGAATTGCGCACCGGTGCCCCCGGCGCGGGCGCGCACCATGGTCATGCCCGATTCCGGCTTGCGCAGCAGGCGGTAGGCGGGCAGGGCGGCCGATTCGGCCAGGCGGGTGTAGGCCGCATCGAGTGCGTCCGACTGGGCCAGCGCCAGGGTCCTGAGCCATGCGGCGCGCGGCGCATTCGCATTGGCCTGGACGGCGGTTTCATCTTGCATGATCACCCCTATACGTCTATACGTTTAGATGTAAACTAACACAACACGGCGATACTAGACCACAGCCAGATGAATGTTTCGTGACGGGAGCGAGGTTTGCTCGGACACGCGACGCGCGCGCCGGGTCTGAGGCACAATCGCACGACAACCATTAAGGCTTGATGACACAGGGCAGGGCAAAAGATGTCTGATCGGGAAGTTGAACGCGGCTCGGGCGTGGCGGTATGGCGTCAGATCGGCGAAGCATTGGCGGATGACATCCGCAACAAACTTTATGGCCCCGGCGAGCAGTTGCCACCGGAGCCGGAACTGGCGACGCGGTTTGCCGTGAATCGTCATACGATCCGGCGCGCGATGGGCGAGCTCGAGCTGAGCGGCCTTGTGCGTATCGAGCAAGGCCGTGGCACGTTTGTGCAGGAGCATGCGATCGACTATGCGATCGGGCGCCGCACGCGTTTCTCGCAGAACCTGGCCGCGCAAGGCATGCGCGGGCATCTCGAGATCGTCGACAGCCAGAAGATTCGTGCCCCCGAGATCGCCAGGCATCTTGGACTGCCGCGCACCGCCGATATCCTGCACATCCAGATGGTGGGCAAGACCGACGCGCGTACCATCGACGTGGCCGAGCATTATTTCGATCCGAAGCGTTTTCCGGACCTGGAGGAAAAGGTCCATGAGACCCGCTCCATTTCTCGCGCACTGGCGCAGTTCGGCATTGCCGACTACACGCGCAAGTGGTCGCGCATTACCGCCGCCATGCCGAGTGCGCCGGTGGCACGCCTGCTGAACCAGCCGAAGACGCGCCCGGTGCTGCAAGTGGAAGCACTGAACGTCGATATCGATGGCGCGCCAGTGCAATACAGCATGACCCGCTTTGCCGGCGACTGGGTGCAGCTTACGGTGTCCGACAACGACTGACAGACCTGCCTGCCCATGTGGCGGCACAGTCGTATTGGTCTAGACATCCGTCTGTCATCTGCCGGCGCTAACGTAATGCCCATGCAAACGAACAACCAACCCTATTCGCCCCCGCTCCGTGGGATCACTGGCCGCCGTGTGCTGTGCAACGGTGCCATCGCGCCAGCCACGCTGGCGTTCGAGCACGGCGCCATTGCGCAGCAGGCTGCCGGTAGCGGCGCATGCATCGATGCCGGCGACCTGCTGGTGCTGCCCGGCATTGTCGATATCCATGGCGACGCGTTCGAGCGCTCGGTCATGCCGCGCCCCGGCGTCAGCCTGCCGTATGGAACCGCGCTGCTCGACGTGGACCGTCAGTTGCTGGCGCATGGCATCACCACGGAATTCCATGGTGTCACGCTGTCGTGGGAAGGCGGCCTGCGCGGCGAGGCCTATGCGCTGCGCATGTTCGAAGCGCTGGCGCACTTGCAGCCGGTGCTGGGTGCCTCGCACAAGGTGCACCTGCGCTTCGAGGCTTATCATCTGGCCGGCGTGGAAACCGCGTTGCAATGGATCGCGGATGGCCGCGTGGGACTGCTGGCGATCAATGACCATCTGCCTACCATGGCACGTCGCATGAACGACGAACGCAAGCTCGTGCAGTATGCCGAGCGGGCCGAGTGCGATACCGAGACCTTCCGCACGCGATTGCGTACCGCCAGTCGTCATGCACAGGACGTACCCGCAGCGATGTCGCGTTTGATCGCGGCCGCGCGCGCCGCCAACCTGCCGGTGGCTTCGCATGACGATCCCGATGTGGCCACGCGCCAGCATTATCATCGGCAAGGTTGCGCGATTGCCGAGTTCCCGCTGACCATCGAAGCCGCAACCCTGGCGCGCCAGATCGGCGACGAAACGGTGTTCGGCGCTCCCAATGTGCTGCGCGGCAAAAGCCATACCGGCGCGCCAAATGCCACGGAGATGGTGGCCGCCGGGCTGTGCTCGGTGCTGGCATCGGACTATTACTACCCGGCGCCGTTGCAGGCCGCGTTCAAGCTCGCCCAACTGGGCGTGTGCGATCTGCCCAGCGCGTGGCATCTGGTGTCGCGCAATCCGGCACGTGCCGCGGGCCTGCGTGACCGTGGCGTACTGGCGCCCGGCATGCGTGCCGATGCGATCCTGGTCGACGACAGCCACGCGGGCCTGCCGCGTGTGTGCGGGGCCATCGTCAATGGTGAACTGCGCCATGCCACCACGGCCTTGTCGGTGATCGACCTGGCCGATGAAGGTAGCCTGGCCGCATGAGCAAGGCCGCCCATCGCTACGCGATCTACCTCGCACCGGCCGAGCCGTTCCGCAGCTTCGGCGCGCAATGGCTCGGGCGTGACGCCGACACCGGCGTGCCCCTGCCGCTGCCGCCCGGCATTGCGCATCGTCCCGCCGAATGGGTCAAGGCACCTGCGCACTACGCGCTGCATGCCACGCTGAAGCCGCCGTTCCGGCTGGCCGAAGGCATCGACGCCGCGATGCTGGACCATGCAGTACACGCGTTCGCCGCGGCACGCACGCCATTCGATGCACCGTTGGCGTTGCACGCATTGCGCGGCTTCCTGGCGTGGTGCCTGGCCGATGCCGACAGTCATGGCGGCCGCCAGATGCATGCGCTTGCCGATGCCTGTGTGCGGGAATTCGACCGTTTTCGCGCAGCGCCCACGGCCGCCGAGATCGCCAAGCGTCATCCCGCGAAACTGAGTGCGGCGCAACGCGAGAAGCTTGATGCGTGGGGCTACCCGTATGTGTTTGATACGTTCACGTTCCATATCACGCTGACTGGCATGCTGGCGGCCGCCGATGAAGCTGCGGCGCTCGCTATGCTGGCGTCTGCAGGCGGCAAGCTGCAAGAGCAACCGCTCCATGTCGATGGCATCAGTGTGTACGTGCAGGCAGAGCCCGGCGCCGATTTCGTGGCCGCCCGGCATTACGGCTTTGACGGTACCCGACGCGATGGTGCGGGCGCAAAGTGGCTCGCGGCATGAATATCACCGCACCCCCGGACGGCCACGGCCTGTTCTACGTGATGGGACCATCCGGCAGCGGCAAGGATTCGCTGTTACGTGCGCTGCGTGAACGGCTGAAGCCGGCCGACCCGGTAGTCATTGCGCATCGCTATATCACGCGTGCGGCCGATGCCAACGAGGCATCGGTGGCGCTGTCCTCCGAAGAGTTCCATCGCCGCATCGAGCTGGGTTGCCTGGCATTGCATTGGCATAGCCATGGCCTGCACTACGGTATCGGCGTGGAAATCGAGCAATGGCTGGCACGCGGCTTGAAGGTCATCGTCAATGGTTCGCGTGAGTATTTGCCGTTGGCGTTGGCGCGCTATCCGAAGCTATGCGCGGTGCATGTACGCGTAAAACCCGAGGTGCTGGCCGCGCGTCTGCGCCAGCGCGGCAGGGAATCGGAAGCGGAGATTGCAAAGCGGATGGCGCGCGCGGTGCAGCCGTTCGAGGTGCCCGCCAACTGCGCGTTGGTCGAGATCGATAACAGCGGCGTGCTCGAAGACTCCGCGATGAAGTTCGCGCAACTGGTTTCGAACGCTTGAAAGACTAGTGACTTGCTCCCCTCTCCCGCCATGCGGGAGAGGGGTTGGGGGTGAGGGCAAAGCAGCTCAAGTTGCCGATATCGCGTCTTGATGCGCCCGCCCTCTCCCCCGCCCCTCTCCCGCGTGCGGGAGAGGGGAGAACACCACCAGGCTTCACTCAGACTGCACGCGCACAGCGCGCCGCCATGTCGAGATAGTGGGTCAGCGGTGGCGTGGCCAGGTCGACCACTTTCGCCAGATCGTCATAGCGGCGCAAACGTACCGCTTCCAGCGCGTGAGGTTTTGCCGCATACGCGGCAGCCTGCTCGCCATCGTACACGCCGCCCTGCAACTGCAGGCTGTGCACCGAGACCGGTGAAAGCGTATCGAAATAAGCCGGGTCGATCGCGCACAGATAGCGCTTGGCCGCAACATGCAGCCGGACCGGTTCCGTGACATCGGCGCCGAACAGCGTACCCAGCGCATCGGCGCCAGCCTCCTGGTGGCGCATGTCCGTGGTGCTGCTTTCCGCGAGCATCAGGTGGCCCACATCGTGCAGCAACGCGGCAACGATCAGGGCCTCGCTTTCGCCGGCCTGTTCGGCCAGTTGCGCGCACTGCAGCGCATGCGCGGTCTGGCTGATGGCCTCGCCGCCGTAGTAGGCGGTACCGTGGTTCTCGAACAGCGAGGCGATGCGGTCCAGCGTCAGCGTCGTCATACCAGCACCTTGCGAATCTGGGCCGAGACCACGTCGATGGCGGTCACGAACAGGATGATGATGATCATCACGGCACAGGTCTGGGCGTACTGGAAGCTGCGGATGATTTCCCACAGCACGGTGCCGATGCCGCCGGCGCCGACGATGCCGACTACCGATGCCGAGCGCACGTTCGACTCGAAGCGATACAGCGCGAACGACAGCCACAGCGGCAGCACCTGCGGAATCACACCGTAGACGATCTCCTCGATCGGGCCGGCACCGGTGGCGCGCACACCTTCGACCGGACGCGGGTCGATGGCTTCCACGGCTTCGGCAAACAGCTTTGCCAGCACACCCATGGTGTGGATCCAGATGGCCAGCACGCCGGCGAACGGGCCCAGGCCCACGGCCACGATGAACAGCATCGCGAACACCATTTCATTGATGGCGCGGCAGGCATCCATGATGCGTCGCGCAGGCTGGTAGATCCATGCCGGCACGATATTGGCCGAACAGAGCAGTCCGAGCGGCACGGCCAGGACAACGGCCAGTGCGGTACCCCACAATGCGATCTGCACGGTCACCAGCATCTCGTCGAGATAGGTGTGCCAGTCGCGGAAGTTGGGCGGGAAAAAGTCGGCGGCAAACTTTGCCATATTGCCGGAATCGCGCAGCAGGTCCAGTGGACGCATGTCGGCGCCTTGCCACGACAGGGCGAGCATGGCCAGCACGACAGCCCACACCAGCATCACGGCGAGTGACGTGCGCGGTGGCCGTACGGAACTTTGAGGCGAGGGGGGCAGGCCAGGCTTGGCGGTGGCGGTCATGAAGTGATCCGGATAGATGAAAGCAGGACAAGCCGACGGCGCCGCATGGCAGCGTCATCGGCTTGAGGTGAGGCTTACTGGGTGCTGACGGCGCGGTCGAGATCAGCCAGGCGACGCGTCACGTCGGCCAGCTTCTTTTCCTTGTCGGCGGCGGCGAGCGTGCTGTCCGATTCGATCTTGGCCTTTTCCTTGGCCAGTTCGATCTGGCGAATCGGTACCAGCTGGGCATCGCTCGAAATGCGGAAGCCCTGGTACGTCAGCGCGGCCAACGTCTGCTTTTCACGCGCGGCATCGGTGCCCTTGCCGTAGTTGACGAAGAAGGTCTGGATCTTCTTCTTCATTTCGGGCGACAGGTCCTTGCGGTAGACCAGCGGGTCAGCCGGGATCAGCGGCGACTTCCACAGCACGCGCACTTCGTCATAGGCATTCTTGCCCGTGTTGATGCGATAGCGCTCGAAGTTCTCGGTGTTGTTCACTGCCACGTCCACCTGCTTGTTCAGTACCGACAGCAGGTTGGTTTCATGGTTGCTGATGCGCACGGCCTTGAACAGCGTCTTCGGCTCGACCTTGTTGGCGGCCCACAGGTAGTAGCCCGGCACTGCCGTGCCCGATGTGGAATTCGGATCGCCAGCGCCGTAGGACAGGTCCTTGCCGCGCTTGATCACGTCCTCGACCGACTTCAGGTCGCTATCCTTGCGCACGATCAGCATCGACCAGTAGCCGGGGTTGCCGTCCTTGTCGATCACCGATGCGAACACCTCGCCGTTGGCGCGGTCCACGGCTTCCATGGCCGACTTGTTGCCGAACCAGGCGATCTGCACCTTGTTGAAGCGCATGCCTTCGATGATGCCGGCATAGTCCGATGCGAAGAACGGCTTGACCTGCACGCCCAGCGCCTTGCTCAGGTCGTCGATCACCGGTTGCCAGGCATTCTTCAGGTTCGACGATGATTCCGTCGAGATAAAGCCGATGTTCAGGGTCTTGGCGTCCTGGGCAAAAGCGGGCAGCGCTACGGCACCCGAGGCTACCGAGACTGCCACTGCGAGGAAAGTTCTGCGAAGCATGGAAGACTCCGTTGGAAAACTGATGGGAAGCTGATGGGAAACGCGGTTGGGTAATTCGTCAGGCACAGAGAGGCGCCTGGACTCAGGCGGCCGCGAGGTCCATCCTGACCATCGCCGGTGCGGCAACACCTTCGATTGGCGCCGGTTCCTCGGGCACGCTGTCGTGCAACAGTTCGTCGGCCTCGGTGCCATACAGGTCGCGCAGCATGCTGGGCGTCAGCGCGGCCGAAGGGCCGTCGTAGACCACCTTGCCATGCCGCAGCGCCACCACGCGCGGGCAGTAGCGCATGGCCACGTCCACCTGGTGCAGCGATACCACCACGGCCACCTTGCGCGTACGGTTGATCTGCGTGAGCAGCGACATCACGCGGCGCGATGACTCGGGGTCGAGCGATGCGATCGGCTCGTCGGCCAGGATCACGCGTGCGTTCTGCACCAGCGTGCGTGCGATCGCGGCACGTTGCTGCTGTCCGCCCGACAGTGTCGAGGCGCGCTGAAACGCATAGTCGTCTATACCAACCTGGGCGAGAGCGTCGAGCCCGGCCTGTACTTCATCGGCCTTGAACAAACGGATCAGGCTGCGCCACTTCGGAATGCGCGTCAGCATGCCGACCAGTACATTGGTGATCACCGGCAGGCGACCGACGAGGTTGAACTGCTGGAATACGAAACCTACTTCGGCGCGTACCTTGCGGACGTCGCGTGCCAGACGCCCATTGCGCTGTACCGTGCGGCCGTTGACGAGGATCTCTCCCGCGCCGGCATCGCCCGTGACAAAGCCGGCCACGTGGCGCAGCAGCGTCGATTTTCCCGAGCCCGATGCGCCCAGCAGCGCAACCATTTCGCCCGGAGCGATGTGCAGCGTGACATCGTCAAGCGCCTTGCGGTCCGCGCGGAACGATTTGCTCAGTCCGCGGACTTCAATTGCATGCGTCATGTCGACTCCCTTGCTTGAATGACTTGCGCATTCTGGCGAGGGTCGATGACAGAACGATGACTTGGGAGAGAGGAATTCCGATAGTTGTATCGGATGTGAGGCATGGTGCGCGATGAGGGCGCACGGAAGCGGCGGCATGAAAACGATTTCATGCCGCCGGGCTGGCGAAGGCCGCGGCCTTCGCCAGTCGCATCAACTTACTACATCAGGATGATGTCGTACTGTTCCTGATGGAACGTCGATTCCACCTGCATCGAGATCGGCTTGCCGATGAAATCGCCGAGCATCGCCAGATGCTGGCTTTCTTCTTCGAGGAACAGGTCGATGACATCCTGCGAGGCCAGGATGCGGAATTCGCGCGGATTGAACTGGCGCGATTCGCGCATGATCTCGCGGAAGATGTCGTAGCAAACCGTGCGCGGCGTCTTGACCTGGCCCTTGCCGGTGCAGACCGGGCACTGTTCGCACAGCACATGTGCCAGCGATTCGCGCGTGCGCTTGCGCGTCATTTCCACCAGGCCCAGTTGCGAGAAGCCATTCACCGTGATGCGCGTGCGGTCGCGCGACAGCGCGCGCTTCAGTTCGGAGAGCACGGCATCGCGATGCTCGACATTCTCCATGTCGATGAAGTCGATGATGATGATGCCGCCCAGGTTGCGCAGGCGCAGTTGCCGGGCGATGGTGTGCGCGGCTTCGAGGTTGGTCTTGAAGATCGTGTCGTCGAAGTTGCGCGCGCCGACGTAGCCGCCGGTGTTGACGTCGATCGTCGTCATCGCCTCGGTCTGGTCGATCATCAGGTAGCCACCCGATTTCAGGTCTACGCGCCGCGACAGTGCCTTCTCGATTTCGGCATCGATATTGAACAGGTCGAAGATCGGGCGCTCGCCAGTGTAGTGCGACAGTCGCGACAACACGGCCGGTGTGTATTCCTGCGCGAATTCCACCAGCTTCTGGTAGTTCTCGCGCGAGTCCACCTGGATCACGCCGGTTGCATCGTTGATGAAATCGCGCAGTACGCGCTGCGCGAGATTCAGGTCCTGGTAGAGCAGGCTCGGGGCCGGTTGCGTGGTGGCGTTCTGGCGAATCGACGCCCAGATCTTGCGCAGGTAGGAGATATCGTTGCCGAGTTCCTCGTCGCTGGCTTCCTCGGCGATCGTGCGCACGATAAAGCCACCACGTTCGTCGGTAGGCACCAGGCCCTGCACGCGGGCGCGCAGCGCTTCGCGGTCCACTTCGCCTTCGATGCGTTGCGAGATGCCGATATGCGGATCCTGGGGCAGGTAGACCAGCGTGCGGCCGGCAATGCTGACCTGCGTGGAAAGCCGTGCGCCCTTGGTGCCGATCGGGTCCTTGATGACCTGGACCATCAGCGCCTGGCCTTCGAACAGCGTTTTCTCGATGGCCAGGTGGCCGTTCTTGTCGCCGTCGCGCGGATGCCAGATATCGGCCACGTGCAGGAACGCGGCGCGTTCCAGGCCCACGTCGATAAAGGCCGATTGCATGCCCGGCAGTACGCGTACGACCTTGCCCAGATAGATGTTGCCGACCAGCCCGCGTGTCAGCGTGCGTTCGACATGCAGTTCCTGCACGGCCGCCTGCTGCACGATGGCCACGCGGGTTTCCTGCGGCGTGATATTGACGAGGATGTCTTCGGTCATGGCGATTGCATTCGCGTATTGGCGCGTCACCGGTTGGCCGGCGCTTGTTGTTGTCGCCCGGAAGCTGACCGGGCATCTGACCCCTGTATCCCTTGCCGGGCGCGGCAATCGGGGGCAGGTCAGAAGCGTAGTCCCGCCTCGCGCAGCAATGCCGCCGTCTCGTACAAGGGCAGGCCCATGATACCCGAATAGCTTCCGTCGATCCGTTCGACGAATTCGGCGGCGCGGCCCTGGATGCCATAGGCACCGGCCTTGCCGAGTGGCTCGCCGCTGCCAACATAGGCATCGATCTCGGCCGCGGACATTGCGCGGAAAGTGACGTGCGAGATCGACAGCGCATGGCGCATGCCCAGCGTCGATGCCACGGTCACGGCGGTCAGCACGCGGTGCGTGATGCCCGACAGCGCTGACAGCATGGCCACGGCATCGGCGGCGTCGGCGGGCTTGCCAAGGATGTCCCCGCCACGGCAGACCGTGGTATCGGAGGTCAGGACCGGGGCCTCGGACAAACCGCGCCGGATGCGGCGCTGCAGCGCGGCATCGGCCTTGAGCGCACAGACGCGCTGCACATAGGCATCAGGGGATTCTCCCGGCAGCACCGCTTCAAGCGCCTCGGCATCTTCACTGGCATCGGCCAGCAGCAGTTCGTAGGTGACGCCAAGCTGCGTCAGCAACTCGCGGCGACGCGGGCTCTGGGAGGCGAGATAGAGGAGGGAGGCAGTCACGGCAGTCAATTGCGCAAGGTAGGTGGCGCCGATTGTATCTCGACCACCGCAACCAGCTCCCCTCGCCCGCAGCGCGGGAGAGGGGAGCCAACACAGGGTATTTCTCAGGCGCGGTGGTACGGGTGGTTCTGCGTGACCGACCACGCGCGGTAGAGCTGTTCCGCCAGCAGCACGCGGACCATGCCGTGCGGCAGGGTCAGGCTGGAAAGGCGCACCAGCGTTTGTGCGCGCGCCTTGAGTGCCGGGTCCAGGCCGTCGGCGCCGCCGATCAGGAAGGCGACGTCGCCGCCTTCGCGTTGCCAGCCGGTCAGTTGCTCGGCCAGTTGCACCGTGGTCCAGTCCTTGCCGCGCTCATCGAGCGCAACGATGCGACATTGCTTCGAGAGCGAGCCCAGCACCGTCTCGATGCGTGCGGCTTCGCGCTGCATGACGGTGGCGGCGTTGTTGCTGGAAGAACGGGTTTCGGGCTTGACTTCGCGCAGTTCGATGCGCAACTCGGGTGGCATCCGCTTGGTGTATTCCACAAAGCCGGATTCGATCCACGCGGGCATCTTGTGGCCGACGGCCACGATCACGAGTTGCATGTGCGATGCCCGGTGGTCAGTGCTTCAACGTCCTCGGCCAGGATCAGGCCGAGCGGGTGGCACGCTTGCGCGGTGCGGCGGTCTTGGCAGCGGTGGTTTTCGTGGCTGCGGTCTTGCGAGCCGGTGCCTTGGTGGCGGTGCCGGTGGCAGTCTTGCGTGCCGGTGCCTTGGCCGCTGTGGTTCCGGTGGCCGACTTGCGAGCTGGTGCCTTGGCCACGGTGCCTGCTGCCGTCTTGCGCGCGGTGGTGGTCTTGCGTGCAGGGGCCTTTACGGGCGTGCCGGTGCTGGTCTTGCGAGCCGGCGTGGTCTTGCGAGCGCGAGCGCCCATGGTGGCCAGTGCGTCGGCGTCGGTATCCTCGTGGCCCATCGGCGGCGACGGCTCCTTCATGCCTTCGGGTAGACGGGCCAGGGCCGGGCGCAGGTTCGACGCGCGGCGTACGCGCGGTGCCGGTTCGGCGTCCTCGTCGTCGTCCATCGGTTCGCTGGCCTTGGCGAGCCCGCGAGCACCGGCCAGCTTCACGCGCACCGGCTTGTCACCCCAGATTTCCTCGAGGTTGTAGTACTGGCGCAGCTGCGGTTGCAGGATGTGCACCACGGCGTCGCCGCAGTCCACCAGCACCCATTCGCCGGTTTCCAGGCCCTCGACGGCCACGATATGGCCGCCGATATCCTTGACCGTGTCGCGTACCGACGCCGCCAGTGCCTTGGTCTGGCGGTTCGAATTGCCGCTGGCGATCACCACCCGGTCGAACAGTTCGGTCAGGTGAGTGGTGTCGAACACCTTGATGTCCTGCGCCTTCACATCCTCGAGCCCGTCGACGATCGCGCGCTGCAGTTTACGAATATCCATGGTGTCTTTCTTGTTCAGCTTCATTCGGGGTGGTGCGCGTCGGGCGACGGGTGTTGGTATAACCCGTGACGCGCGATGTAGTGTGCCACGCCGGCCGGCAGTTGGTCATCAGCGTGGTCAGACAACTGGCCGTCGGCCAGGCGCTCGCGCAGGCCGGTGGACGACAGGTCGACGGCGAGCGTCTGGTCGATCCACATATGTCCGGAGGGCGAGCATTGTATCAGGTGCGTGCTCGCCTGGCGTTGGTGCATGGCGTCAAGAACCGGGCCATCCAGCGCATCGAGGTCAAAACCCGGACGGGTGGCGATGCACAGGTGTACCTGTTCGAACAGCGCTTCCCAGCCATGCCACGTGTGCAGGCGCAGCAACTGGTCGGCGCCCATCAACCAGGCCATCGACGCTTGCGGACCATATTCGTCACGCAATTGGCGCACCGTGTCGATGGTGTAGCTGGGCCCTTCGCGGTCCACTTCCATGCGGCTCACACGCACCTTGGCACGGCCCGGCACCAGCGTCGCCGCGGCCAGTTCGGTCATCGCCAGGCGGTCGGAAGCCCGGGTCACCTGGTCGCCTTTCTGCCACGAATGGCCGGTCGGTATCCAGACCAGTTCGTCCAGGTCGAGGTGGTCGATGCACAGTTGGGCCAATGCAACATGGCCGCGGTGGGGCGGATCGAACGTGCCGCCGAGGATACCCAGGCGGTAAGGGCGCGGTTGGCTGTCGGGTTGGGCGAAAGGGTTTGTCACTTCGGTCATCAGTGTCAGGCCCACGCGCGCGCCGGCAGGAAATCTGTATAGAGGGCGGCTTCCGGCGTGCCCGGTTCGGGTTGCCAGTCATAGCGCCAGGTTACCTGCGGCGGCATCGACATCAGGATCGACTCGGCACGGCCGCCCGATTGCAGGCCGAACAGCGTGCCGCGATCGAACACCAGGTTGAATTCAACATAGCGCCCGCGGCGATAGGCCTGGAAGTCGCGCTCGCGTTCACCATAGGGCGTGTCCTTGCGCGCGTTCAGGATCGGCAGATAGGCGTCCAGGAACGCATCGCCGACCGATTGCAGCATTGCAAAGCTCTGGTCGAAGCCCGGCGCGGAAAAGTCATCAAAGAAAATGCCGCCGATACCGCGTGCTTCGCCGCGATGCTTGAGGAAGAAATACTCGTCGCACCATTGCTTGAAGCGCGGATAAAGGTCGTCGCCGAACGGCGCCAGCGATGCCTTGCAGGTGCGATGGAAGTGCGCACAGTCCTCTGTATTGCCGTAGTACGGCGTCAGGTCCATACCGCCGCCAAACCACCAGACCGGCTCCGCGTCCGGCTTTACCGCAATGAAGCAGCGCACGTTCATATGGACCGTGGGTGCATGCGGGTTGCGCGGATGGAACACCAGCGACACGCCCATGGCCTCGAAGCTGCGTCCGGCCAGTTCGGGCCGGTTGGCACTGGCCGATGGCGGCAGGGTCTCGCCGCGCACGTGCGAGAAGCCCACACCGGCCCGTTCCATGACCGCGCCGCCCTCCAGGATGCGCGTGCGGCCGCTGCCGCGCAGGCGCTCGGTGGGGGGCTTCTCCCAGCTGTCGGTCAGGAACGCCTTGCCGTCGACGGCGGCAATGGCGTCGGTGATGCGGTCTTGCAGGCCGAGCAGATAGTCACGGACTGCCTGGGAATCGATCATGATGGGCGGGTCGGGATGGGCCGGTGGCAAGACGGCCGGGCTGTAGCGCCGGCCGTCATCGCGGTGTCACGATTGTACCGGCTTGATTCGCCCCACGGGACGTGGGGCGAATGTCAGGCGACAATCGGCGACGGGCCGGATCAGCGCTTGATGGCGCGGTAGCCAATGTCGGTACGGAACTGCATGCCGTCGAAGCGGATCTGTTCGACGGCGGCGTAGGCGTTCTTCTGCGCCGCCTTGACCGTGTCTGCCAGCCCCACCACGCACAATACGCGGCCGCCCGAGGTCAGCAGCGTGCCGTCCTTGAGCGTGGTACCCGCATGGAACGTCACGGCATCGTCGGTCTCGGCCGGGATGCCGGTGATGGCGTCACCCTTGCGCGGGTTTTCCGGGTAGTCGTAAGCGGCCATGACCACGCCCAGCGCGGTGCGGCGGTCCCAGTCGAGTTCGACCTGGTCCAGCTTGCCATCCACGGCGGCTTCCATCACGTCGACCAGGTCGGTCTTCAGGCGGGCCATGATCGGCTGCGTTTCCGGGTCGCCCATGCGGCAGTTGAATTCCAGCGTCTTCGGATTGCCGTCGCGGTCGATCATCAGGCCTGCGTAGAGGAAGCCCGTGAACGGAATGCCGTCCTTTTCCATGCCGCGCACGGTCGGCATGATGATCTCGCGCAGGGCGCGGGCATGCAGTGCCGGGGTGACCACCGGAGCCGGCGAGTAGGCGCCCATGCCGCCCGTATTCGGGCCGGCGTCGGCATCCAGCAGGCGCTTGTGGTCCTGGCTCGTGGCCAGGGCCAGCACGTTCTTGCCGTCCACCATGACGATAAAGCTGGCTTCCTCGCCTTCCAGGAATTCCTCGATCACCACGCGTGCGCCGGCATCGCCAAGCTTGTTGTCGGCCAGCATCATGTCGACGGCCGCATGCGCCTCTTCCAGCGTCATGGCCACCACCACGCCCTTGCCCGCGGCCAGGCCATCGGCCTTGATCACGATCGGCGCGCCCTTCGCATCGATATAGGCATGGGCACCGGCGGCGTCGGAGAAGGTCTGGTACCAGGCGGTAGGGATGCCGTGGCGGTGCATGAACGCCTTGGCGAAGTCCTTCGACGATTCCAGCTGTGCGGCAGCCTTGGTGGGGCCGAAGATGCGCAGCCCGCGCGCGCGGAACACGTCGACGATGCCGCCGGCCAGCGGGGCTTCGGGACCGACCACGGTGAAGGCCACGCCTTCACGCTCCACAAACGCGGCCAGCACTTCCGGATCGGTCAGCGGCACGTTTTGCAGGCGCTTGTCGAGGGCCGTGCCCCCGTTGCCCGGTGCCACGTAGACGACCTGCACCTTGGGCGACTGGGCCATTTTCCAGGCCAGTGCGTGCTCACGCCCACCCGAACCGACAACCAAAACTTTCATGATCCACTGCCAGAAAAGAAACGCATGCGAAAAGCGGCAGCTGGACCAGGCCGGGCTGCCGCCGTTGGGGCGCGGCGCGAGGGCTTATTCCTCGACCACCGCGTTGGTGAAGACTTCCTGTACGTCGTCCAGGTTTTCCAGCGCGTCCAGCAGCTTCTGCATCTTGACGGCGTCGTCGCCGGTAAAGCTCACTTCGTTCTGCGGCTTCATCACCACGTCCGCCACTTCAGCCTTGAAGCCGGCCGCTTCCAGTGCCGACTTGACGGCCCCGAAATCGTTGGGCGGACAGGTCACCTCGATCGACTCGTCCTCGTTGGTCACCACGTCGTCGGCGCCGGCTTCCAGCGCGGCATCCATCAGCTTGTCCTCGGGCGTGCCCGGAGCAAACAGGAACTGGCCGCAGTGCGTGAACATGAATGCCACCGAACCTTCGGTGCCCATGTTGCCGCCGTGCTTCGAGAACGCGTGGCGCACTTCGGCCACGGTCCGGGTACGGTTGTCGGTCAGGCAGTCGACGATGATCGCCGCGCCGGCCAGGCCGTAGCCCTCGTAACGGATTTCTTCATAGTTGGCGCCTTCCAGGCCACCCACGCCACGCTGGATCGCGCGCTGGATGTTGTCCTTGGGCATGTTGGCGTCCATGGCCTTTTCCATGGCCAGGCGCAGGCGCGGATTCGAATCGACGTCACCGCCGCCCAGCTTGGCAGCCACGGTGATTTCCTTGATCAGGCGCGTCCAGACCTTGCCGCGCTTGGCGTCGGCGGCAGCTTTCTTGTGTTTGATGTTGGCCCATTTGGAATGACCGGCCATGTTTCTCTCCGAAGCGGAATATGTGTCGTGTGGTGTGGACGCCCGCGGCATTGCGCTGGCGGGGAAGCCGGTCCGGGTCGGGTCTTGCCCGGTTTCGGTGACAAATCCTGACAATCCGGCGGCCACGCCATGTGATTGATGTGCCGATCTGCTGGCTATAATCAGCGCAGGATTTTATCACGCGCCCCCGCTGCCACGTAGCGCCATGTATGGTGTTGTTACCTGTGCCTGCGCCATTTCCTGCCATCCGATACCCGACCGCCGAGACCCTCCATGGCCGATCCCATCCTCATTGCCAAGAACGCCGACCACGAACTGGTGCTGCTGCCCGAGATGGGCAACCGGCACGGCCTGATCACCGGCGCCACCGGTACCGGCAAGACCGTGACGCTGCAAACGCTGGCGCAGGGCTTCTCGCGGCTGGGCGTGCCGGTGTTCATGGCTGACGTCAAAGGTGACTTGACCGGCATTTCCCAGGTCGGCCAGGCCTCGGACAAGCTCAAGGCGCGCCTGGCGGAACACGGCTTGTCCGAGCCGGTCTGGGGTGCGTGTCCGACCACGCTCTGGGATGTCTTTGGCGAAAAGGGCCATCCGGTGCGCGCGACCGTGTCGCACATGGGTCCGCTGCTGCTGTCGCGCATGCTCGAGCTCAACGACACGCAGCAGGGCGTGCTGAACCTGGTGTTCCGCATTGCCGACGCGGGTGGCCTGCTGCTGCTCGACGCCAAGGACCTGCGCGCGATGCTGCAGTATGTGGGTGACAACGCAAGCCAGTTCACCACCGAGTACGGCAATATCTCGTCGGCATCGATTGGCGCAATCCAGCGTGGCCTGATCGGGCTCGAGTCGCAGGGCGCCGACAAGTTCTTTGGTGAGCCGATGCTGAACCTCGAGGACTTCATCCAGACCGAGAAGGGGCAGGGCGTCATCAACATCCTGGCCGCCGACAAGCTGATGAACGCGCCGCGCCTGTATGCCACGTTCCTGCTGTGGATGCTCTCCGAACTGTTCGAGAAGCTGCCGGAGGCAGGCGATCTCGACAAGCCCAAGCTCGTGTTCTTCTTCGACGAAGCACACCTGCTGTTCAACGACGCGCCGAAGGCCTTGCTCGACAAGATCGAACAGGTGGTGCGACTGGTACGTTCGAAGGGCGTGGGCGTGTACTTTGTCACGCAGAACCCGGTCGATATTCCCGATACGGTGCTGGGGCAGCTTGGCAATCGCGTGCAGCACGCGTTGCGGGCCTTTACCCCGCGCGACCAGAAGGCCGTGAAGGTGGCGGCCACGACCATGCGCGCGAATCCGAAACTCAACCTCGAACAGGTGATCGGCGAACTCGGGGTGGGCGAGGCACTGGTGTCCTGCCTCGATGCCAAGGGCACGCCCGGGGTGACCGAACGCGCCTGGGTGCTGGCGCCGGGCAGCCGCATTGGTCCGGTCACCGACGACGAACGCAAGGCGCTGATCGCCGGTTCGCTGGTGGCTGGCACCTATGAAAAGACGATCGACCGCGAGTCGGCCTATGAAAAGCTGCGCGGTGGCGTGGCGGCGGCCACCAATGGCGCGCCGGCCGATGCCAAGACCGGTGGCAAGCCCGCCGAGGCGGAGCAGCAAGGCGGGGGCTGGGCTGGCGAAATCTTTGGCACGCTGACGCGCGGTACCGGCAAGAGCGGCCGAGGCGATTCGATCCTTGAATCGGTGGCCAAGTCCGCCGCGCGCACCGTGGGTTCACAGGTCGGGCGCGAGTTGATCCGTGGCGTGCTGGGGAGCCTGCTCGGCGGAGGGAAACGCAAGTAAGCCCGCTGCCCATCGGCCATCAAGCATCGCCCGCTGAGCGCGGGCGATTTTCTTGATCAGCGGGACAAGAGGTGAGGGAAGAAAACGATGGTGGCAGTCGAGGCCAGCGACAACGCGGCAATCGTGACGCAAGTCATGCCGATCCGTGTCAGCAACCGGTCCGGATCCTCGAACTGTTTCTCTATCCATGAACGCATGTATCTTCTCCTCGGTATCGGTGGGCCCTAGCAGCCCGTAGTGAACAATTGCGTAAGTGGCGCTGGCGAGCACGACCATGACCATCGAGAACGCCAGCAACTTATAGTGGCGATACCAACGCAGCCCCGAAGGGCATCCGATGTCGGTGGGGAAAACCGGTCCCGACGCGGCCAGCACTCCAGAGACGACCATGGTCGCGATCAGGTTGAAAGACAGGAAGCCCACCCACGTCCGGTCGTAGTCGACGCCGTCGAAGATCTGCTCCATCAGTTCGTACATGCCTGAAGCGCAGAAGGCGATTGCTGCCCAGCACAACTGCCCATCCTTGACCAGCGTGATGGGATTCATGCGCTCGGGCGGTACGGGAATCGGCGTTGCCTTCATGCACAGCAGCAACGCCACCGGCACCACCAGCGGCAGCGCGATTGTGATCAGGAACCAGCCCATGCGGCATCTCTGGCGGCACGGCGGAATTACTTCCCGCTACGCTTCGCGGCCGACGCGTCTTCTCGAGCCTTGCGCGAGAACATGCAGGCATAGAACGCGCCCATGCCGATGATGAACGCGATGACGGCCAGGCTGGCAAGGCCAGTGGCCGTGGATGTCAGTACCTTGAGGGCTTCCATGTCGGGACTCTTCCTGTGAACGCGCCAGGTGGCGGCGTCCCAGTGTAGGAAGAGATTTCCCGCAGGACCATTGAGGCGCATCAAGCGCCTCTCATTCTGTTCAGTTCTTGGTGCCGAACAGGCGGTCGCCGGCGTCGCCGAGGCCGGGGATGATGTAGGCGTGATCGTCCAGGTGGCTGTCCAGCGAGGCCACGAACAGCTTTACGCCCGGATGCGCCTTCTGGAAAACTTCAACACCTTCCGGTGCGGCCACCAGCGCCACGAACGTGATCGCTTCGTCGGGTACGCCACGGCGCTTGAGCACGTCAACGGCATGCGCGGCCGAATAGCCGGTGGCCACCATCGGATCGCACAGGATGAATGAGCGGTCCTCCAGGTCTGGCAGGCGCACCAGATACTCCACAGGGCGGTGCTGCTCGTCGCGGTACACGCCGATATGGCCGATCCGGGCCGACGGGATCAGCTCGACCAGGCCGTCGCTCATGCCCACGCCGGCACGCAGCACGGGCACGATCGTCAGCTTCTTGCCGGCGATCACCGGGGCATCGATTGCCACCAGCGGGGTATCAATGCGGCGCGTGGTCAGCGGCAGGTTGCGCGTAATTTCGTAACCCATCAGCAGCGTGATTTCGCGCAGCAGTTCGCGGAATGTGCGCGTCGACGTTTCCTTGTCGCGCATATGCGAAAGCTTGTGCTGGATCAGCGGGTGATCGAGGATGAAGAGGTTGGGGAAGCGGGGATCCTGTTTCATGGCGGGCTCGGGGAATACGGGGAGGCCCTCCCTGGGACGAGAGGGCCGATGCAGCGCGATTGTAATGGATGCGCGGACCCGGCCGCGAGGCCGGATCGCCCTTCAGTCGGCCGCCCAGTCCAACATTAGTCCACGGTGATGGCGGCCGACTTTGCGACTTTCCCGAAGCGCTCGTACTCGCCCAGGGTCAGTGTCTGCAACTCGGCGGCGCTCGATCCTTTCGGATTGAAGCCGGCCTGGGCCAGCTTGTCACGCACATCGGGTCGGGCCAGCGCTTCCACGAATGCCGCATTGAGCGCCTGCACCACGGGTGCCGGCAAATTGGCCGGTCCGTAGACACCGAACCACGGTTCCACCGCGTAGCCGGGCAGGCCGGCTTCCGCCAGCGTGGGCACATTGGGCAGCGATGGCGCGCGGCTCTTGCCCGCCACGGCCAGCGCGCGCAGCTTGCCGGCCTGGATATGCGGCAGCGACGCAGGCAGGTTGTCGAACATCACCTGGATATGGCCGCCCAGCATGTCGTTGATGGCGGGGCTGCTGCCCTTGTATGGCACATGGGTCAGGCCGGTCTGCGTCATCTGCGAGAACATCGCGCCCGCCAGGTGCATCGACGTGCCCGTACCGGCCGTGGCATAGGTCAGGCCCGGGTGGGCCTTGGCATAGGCGATCAGCTCCGGCACGGTTTTTACGGGCAGGCTCTCGCTGACCTCCAGCACGATCGTCGACGTGCCCAGCAGGCTGATGGCCGTGAAATCGCGGCGCGGGTCGAACGGCACGTGCTTGTAGATGTGCGGGTTGAGCGCGTTGGTCGAAATGGCGCCGAAGCCAATCGTATAGCCGTCGGCGGGGGCCTTTGCCACGGCTTCCATGCCGATATTGCCGCCCGCGCCAGGGCGGTTCTCGACCACTACGGGCTGGCCCAGTTTCTCGGCCACGCGCTGGCCGACGGTGCGTGCCACGAGGTCGGTCGTGCCACCGGCTGCGTACGGCACGATAAAGCGGATCGGTTTGGCCGGAAACGGCTCGGCGGCGAATGCCGCGGAGGCGCCGCCAGCCAGCAGCAGGGCGGCAAGCGACAGGAACGCGCGCCGTGGCACGGCAAGTGAATGTGACGACATGAAGCGGGTATCTCCGGAATATTGTTATCGCGGCCCGTACACGATGAATGTGCTGGAACCGGCGCGAGTCATTGTATGGGAAAGCAGGCAAGTACGTGACCGGCAGGGCTGGCGCCTTTTGACATACAATCGGCGGGTTCCGTCGTGCTGGCAATGCCGGCTGGCGAGTCCCGTATCCGTGCCCCACCTGCCGCGCCCGACCTGCGTCCCCGTGCCTGCTTCCCAGAAGTCTTTGTCTCCGTCCCCGTCCGTCGACGTGCCTGCCGCGCAGCGCTTCGGACTCGCTACCGCGGCCATCGGCGCCGTGCTGTTTTCCGCCAAGGCCATCGTGGCCAAGTTGATGTACCGCTACAACGTGGATGCCGTGATGGTCATCACGTTGCGCATGCTGTTTGCGGTGCCGCTGTTCATGGCGATTGGCTGGTGGCAGGCGCGCAAGCTGCCGCCCCTGTCATGGGCCGACCGCGGCCACGTGGTGTTCCTTGGCTTCATCGGCTATTACCTGTCGAGCTTTCTCGATTTCCTCGGCCTGCAATACATCACCGCGGGGCTCGAGCGACTGATCCTGTTCCTGACGCCGTCCTTCGTGCTGCTGACCACCGCGCTGGTGTTCCGCCGGCCGGTCCATGCGCGGCAGTGGATCTCGCTGCTGCTGGCCTATGCCGGCATCGTGCTGGTGTTCGCGCACGATCTCGATGTCAGTGGTTCGCAGGTCTGGCTCGGCGGTGCACTGGTGCTGGCCAGTGCGATGTCGTATGGTGTGTACCTGATCCTGAGCGGCGAGCTGGTCAAGCGCGTGGGTTCGCTGCGGCTGGTGGCCTACGCGATGTGCGTGTCGACGCTGTGCTGCGTGATCCAGTACCTTGTGCTGGGGCGCCCGGTGGCCGAACTGGCTCAGCCAGCGCCGGTGCTGTGGCTGTCCGTGGTCAACGCGGTACTTTGCACGGTGTTGCCGGTGTCGCTCACAATGATCGCCGTGGCACGCATTGGCGCACCCATGGCGTCGCAGGCAGGCATGATCGGTCCGGTGTCCACATTGGCACTGGCGTTCTGGCTGCTGGGCGAGCCCATTTCCGGCGTGCAGCTCATCGGTAGCGCGCTGGTCCTGAGCGGGATGTACCTGCTGTCGGCCAGGAAAACCTGAATGCCGACAGGATTCAGAACGTAGTCAAACAACGTCAACCAAGCCAAGCAAGGAGAGAGAAGCCATGGATCTGGGACTGCGCGGTAAGCATGCGCTGGTGTGTGGCGCCAGCAAGGGGCTGGGATTTGCGTGTGCCGATGCGCTCGCGGCGGAAGGTGTCGACGTGGTGATCGTGGCCCGTGGCGCCGAAGCGCTGGAGAAAGCCGCGGCCGGCCTGCGCGCCCGTCACGGCCGCCGTGTGGTCGCCGTGGCCACCGACATCACCACGCCGGAAGGCCGCAAGCTGGCGCTGGACGCCGTGGCCAAGCTCGGCGACCTGGACATCCTGGTCAACAACGCCGGCGGTCCGCCGCCGGGCAATTTCCGCGACTGGGGCCGCGACGATTGGATCTCGGCGCTGGACGCCAACATGCTGACGCCGATCGAGCTGATCAAGGCTACCGTCGACGGCATGATCGCGCGCCGCTGGGGCCGCATCGTCAATATCACCAGCGGAGCGGTCAAGGCGCCGATCGATGTGCTGGGCCTGTCCAACGGCGCCCGCTCGGGCCTGACCGGTTTCGTGGCCGGGCTGGCGCGCGAAGTGGCGCAACATGGCGTGACCGTGAACAACCTGCTGCCCGGACCGTTCGACACCGACCGTCTCAAGAAGACCATGGAAGGCGGTGCCAAGCAGGCCGGCATCAGCATCGAGGAAATGGCCGCGCGCCGCGCCAAGGCCAACCCGTCACGCCGTTTTGGTGATCCGGCCGAGTTCGGTGCGACCTGCGCGTTCCTGTGCAGCCGCCAGGCAGCCTTCATGACTGGCCAGAATGTGCTGCTGGACGGCGGTTCGTATCCGGGGACGTTCTGATGACGCAGGTTCAAGACCAGGCCGTGGGCAAGCCATGCGAAGACAAGCCGCGTATTGCCCTGATCGCCCACGATCACAAGAAGGATGACATCGTGGCTTTCGCGGGTCGGCATCGTGACTTTCTTGCGCGATGCGACTTGTTGGCCACGGGCACCACGGGTGGCCGCATCTCGGCGGAAACGGGGCTTGCAGTCACTCGCATGCTATCCGGCCCGTGGGGCGGCGATCTGCAGATTGGCGCGCAACTGGCCGAAGGCAAGGTCACCGCGGTGATCTTCCTGCGCGATCCGATGACGCCGCAGCCGCATGAACCCGATATCAACGCGCTGGTCCGCGCGTGCGACGTCCATAACGTGCCGTGTGCGACGAATCTGGCAACCGCCGAGTTGCTGGTCGTCGAGCTTGCGCGGCACTGTTTCGACGCGAAGGCATGAAAAAAACCGCTGCTTCGGCAGCGGTTTTTTGTTTGTAGTTCACACTAGCGCGGTCTGACCGTGGTGGCCGCCGCCCGCATCTGCGCCTGGCGCAGGATATGAGGCGGCAATCGCTTCAGTATCAGGTGGATGGCCAGCGGAATGATCACTACGTCGTCCACGATACCGAGTCCGGCTACCACGTCGGGTATCAGGTCGATCGGTGAGATGGCATAGAACAGCAGCCCGAACGCGGCAGGCCTGAGCCATGGCGGCGCATCGGGGTGGCGCAGCGCAAACCAGAACAGCCGGCCGTCA
Source organism: Cupriavidus sp. (assembly GCF_057315035.1). Lineage (NCBI taxonomy): Bacteria > Pseudomonadati > Pseudomonadota > Betaproteobacteria > Burkholderiales > Burkholderiaceae > Cupriavidus > Cupriavidus sp. The sequence goes on from NZ_DBHKYV010000006.1 coordinate 41,771, forward strand.
CGCCGCACCAACGTCCACAGCGCCGAGAGTCGCTTCCACATGATGGGCCTCCTTGGTCACACGTGCAGCAGGGTATGAACAAGTAGCTTGGGCCAGTGGAGCGGTATTCAAGTTCCCGAAGGTTTGCGCGCCATTTGCGCCGCTTCCCCGTGCACGGGAAAGCGGCGCTTTCACGACGCTCAGCCCGGTACGTTGCCTTCCACGCCTTCGACGTAGAACTTCACGTTGTGCAGGAAGCCGTCGTCAGCCACCTGGTCCTTCGCCAGCTGTTCCTTGCCGGCGTTGTCCTTCAGCGGTCCCTTCCAGATCGGCGCGGTGCCGTCGACGATGCCCTTCTTGCGCTCTTCCACCAGTGCCTTGACGTCATCCGGCACCACGGCGTTGAAGCCCTTCAGGTCGATCATGCCTTCCTTGAGACCCCACCAGATGGTGCTGTTCTTCCACTGGTTGTTGAGTACGTCTTCCACCACCTTGTTGTAGTAGACGCCCCACGAGATCACCGATGCGGCCAGGTGGGCCTTCTCGCCGAACTTGCTCATGTCGCTGTCCCAGCCGAATGCGTACACACCCTTTTCCTGCGCGGTCTGCACCACGGCGGCGGAGTCGGTGTTCTGCATCAGCATGTCCACGCCCTGGCCAATCAGCGTCGTGGCCGCTTCGCGTTCCTTGCCCGGATCGAACCACTTGTTGACCCACACCACCTTGACCGTGGCCTTCGGGTTCACCGAACGGGCGCCCAGCGTGAACGAGTCGATATTGCGGATCACTTCGGGAATCGGCACCGAGGCCACCACACCCATCTTGCCGGTCTTGCTCATCTTGCCGGCCACCACGCCAGCCAGGTATGCGCCCTCATAGGTGCGCACGTCGTACTGGGCCAGGTTGTCGGCGGTCTTGAAGCCGGTAGCGTGCTCGAACTTGACGTCCGGGAAGTCCTTGGCCACCTTCAGCATCGACTCCATATAGCCGAACGTCGTGCCGAAGATCAGCTTGTTGCCCTGACTGGCCAGGTCGCGGAACACGCGCTCGGCGTCGGCGGCGGACTCCGGTACGTTCTCGACATAGGTGGTCTTCACCTTGTCGCCGAACTTGGCTTCCACGGCCTTGCGGCCCGTGTCATGTGCGAACGTCCAGCCGGCATCGCCCACCGGTCCGATGTAGACGAATGCCACCTTCAGCGGTTCGGCGGCAGCGGCAGCCGGGGCGGATGCCGGCGCGGCCGTTTCGGCCGGCTTCTCGGCTTCCTTCTTGCCGCAGCCGGCCAGGGCCAGCACAGCGGTGGCGGCCAGGGCAGCCAGCGTGGTCCTGCGTGTCACGATCATCGATCTCTCCTAGTAAGACGTCTTTGTGATGTGATTAGACTTCGGATACTGCTTTTTTTAAGTACTTCGGTGATTCGGCAATGCGGGCGCCCGGGATGCGGTCAGGCGCTGCCCGGCCGGAATGGCTTGCCCAGCGACGCCGGCATGTTCAGGCGAATCCACGCCGGATTCCGCGAGATCAAGGCCAGCACGACGATGGTGGCCGCGTACGGCAGCATCGACAGGAATTGCGACGGCACGGATACGCCAATGCCCTGCAGGTAGAACTGCAGGATCGTCACGCCGCCGAACAGCCATGCACCGACCAGCACGCGGCCCGGACGCCAGGTGGCGAACGTGGTCAGCGCTAGCGCGATCCAGCCGCGCCCGGCCACGAGGTTCTCGACCCACATCGGCGTATAGACCAGCGACAGGTAGGCCCCCGCAAGTCCGCAGCAGGCGCCGCCGAACAGCAGCGCGCCAAACCGGATCCAGCGCACCGGATAGCCCAGCGCATGCGCCGATTCGGGCGACTCGCCGATGGCGCGCAGCGTCAGGCCGGCACGGGTGCGGAACAGGAACCACATGATGGCGAAGCACAGCAGCAGGCTGAAGTAGACCATCCAGTGATGCTGGAAGAACGCCGGTCCGATGAAGGGAAGGTCGGCCAGGTACGGGACCGACTTGGCCTGTGCCGGCATGGCATAGCCCACGAAGCGTTGCGCCATGAAGGCCGACATGCCGGTGCCGAAGATCGACAGCGCCAGGCCGGTGGCGACCTGGTTGGTGGCCAGCACCAGCGCGAGCCACGAGAACAGCGTCGCCATCAGCATGCCGGCGCCGGCGCCGGCGATAAAGCCCAGCAGCGGCGACTGCGTCTGGTAGCCGACCATGAAGCCCAGTGCGGCGGCCACCAGCATCATGCCTTCGGCGCCGAGATTCAGGACGCCCGAACGCTCGTTGACGAGCAGGCCCAGCGCGGCCAGCAGCAGCGGGGTGCCGGCGTTGATCGCGGTGGCGATCAGGGGAGCAAGTTGTTCCATATTGTTTGTCCGCTCCGGGTCAGGCAGCACGTGCGCGCCAGCGCAGTCGGTTGTCGATCAGCGTGTCGCACGCCAGCAGGAAGAACAGCAGCATGCCCTGGAACACCCAGCCGATCGCTGACGGCAGGCCCAGGCGCGATTGCGCCATTTCGCCGCCGATATAGAACAGCGACATCACGATGCCGCCGAATACGGCACCCACCGGATTCAGGCGGCCGACGAAGGCGACGATGATCGCGGTGAAGCCGTAGCCGGGCGAGATCGATGGCAACAGTTGTCCGATCGGGCCGGTCACCTCGAACGCGCCGGCCAGGCCCGCGGTGGCGCCCGAGATCATCAGCGCGCTCCACAGTGCACTACGCGACGAGAAGCCCGCATAGCGTGCTGCCAGCGGCGCGGTGCCACCGACCTGCAGCCGGTATCCCGCGAAGCTGCGGAATACGAAGACGGTCATGATGGCCACCAGCACCAGCATCACCGCGAAACCCACATGCAGGCGCGAGCCGGGCAGCAGGTTTGGCAGCAGGAACATCGAGGCGAACACCTTCGATTGCGGGAAGTTCATGCCATTGGGGTCTTTCAGCGGTCCGTTGACCACCCATAGCAGCAGCTGCTGCGCGATATAGGTCAGCATCAGCGACACCAGGATCTCGTTGGCATTGAAGCGGTCCTTGAGCAGCGCGGTGACCGAGGCCCATACCATGCCGCCGATGCAGCCGGCCAGCGATGCCAGTACCAGTACCGCAGGGCCACTGGCGGTGTTGCCGGGCGTGTCGAACCACAGCACGGTAGCGCCAGCAAAAATGCCGCCCAGGATCAGTTGGCCGTCGGCGCCGATATTCCACACATTGGCGCGATAGCAGACCGACAGGCCCAGTGCGCACAGCACCAGCGGCACGGTCTTGAGCAGTACCTCGCCAATCGCGCGCTTGTCCTTGAGCGGATCGACCAGGAACACCTTGAGCGCGGCCACGGGGTCCTTGCCGAGGATCAGGAACAGCAGTGCGCCGAACAGCAGCGTCAGCACGATGGCAAACACCGGCGAGGCATAGGCCATGCCGCGTGACGGCGCGCCGCGTGGCGCAAGCGTAATGGGGGAGAGCAGCTTAGCCATGGCGAGCTACCTCCGCGGTGGAATCGGCCTGCTGGCTCGCTGGCCCGCCTTCCCAGAGTCCGCTCATCCACAGTCCCACCTGCTCGCGCGTGGCGGTTTCGACCGGGATCGACGGCGAGAGATGGCCCTTGGCGATCACGTGCAGGCGATCGCAGATCGCGAACAGTTCGTCGAGTTCTTCGGATACCACGAGGATCGCGCAGCCGGTGGCCTTGAGCGCGAGGATCTCGTTGTGAATCTGTGCGGCGGCACCCACGTCGACGCCCCAGGTTGGTTGCGCCACGATCAGCACCTTCGGGCCAGCCTCGATTTCGCGGCCCACGATGAATTTCTGGAGATTGCCGCCGGACAGGCTGCGCGCCAGCGCACCCGGCCCGCTGGCCTTGACACGGAAGCGGTTGATGATGCTGGCCGCCAGCCCCTCCGCCGCAGCCGACGAGACCATGCCGCCGCGCACATACGGCGGGGTCTGGTGCGACAGCAGTACGTTCGACGTCAGGCTCATGCCCGGTACGGCACCGCGTCCCAGTCGCTCCTCCGGCACGAAGGCCAGCCCTGCGCGGCGGCGGCCGCGCGCGTCCAGTTTGCCCACCGGCTTGCCGTCGAGATGGACCGCCGCGCCGTTGGTACGGGCATCCTCGCCGGACAACGCCGCCAGCAGTTCCTGCTGGCCATTGCCCGAGACCCCGGCAATGCCGACGATCTCGCCAGCGTGCACATCGAGCGCAATGCGCTGCAGCGCGGTCGCGAACTGGTGTGCGGGAGGCATCGACAGATCGCGCACGGCCAGCTTCACGGCACCGCGTTCGGCCGTCACGCGCGCCTCGCGCGGCGGTTCGCCGCCGATCATCATGCGCGACAGTGACGCCGCGCTTTGTTCGCGCGGATCGCAGATGCCCGTGACGCGGCCCATGCGCATGACCGTGGCGTGATGGCACAGCGCCCGGATTTCGTCGAGCTTGTGGCTGATATAGAGGATGCTGGTGCCTTCGGCCGCCAGTTGGCGCAGCGTGACGAACAGCGTTTCAACCGCCTGCGGCGTCAGCACCGAGGTGGGTTCGTCAAGTATCAGCAACTGCGGGTTGGCCAGCAGCGCGCGCACGATTTCCACGCGCTGGCGCTCGCCCACGGACAGCGTGTGGACATGGCGATGCGGTTCCAGCGGCAGGCCGTAGCGCTCGGCCGTGGCGCGGATCCGTTCGGCCAGTTGCTTCATGTTGCCGGCATCTTTCGGGGGCAGGCCCAGCGCGATGTTCTCGGCCACGGTCAGCGTGTCGAACAGCGAGAAATGCTGGAAGACCATCGCAATGCCCAGATTGCGGGCATCGTGCGGACTGGCAATGGACACCGGCGCGCCATTGAAGTGCATCTCGCCGGCGTCGGGACGAACCGCGCCGAAGATGATCTTCATGAGGGTGGACTTGCCGGCGCCGTTCTCGCCGAGGACGGCATGGATCTCGCCCGGTGCGACGGCAAGGCTGACGTCGTCGTTGGCGGTCACGCCGGGATAGCGCTTGGTGATATGCGCAAGCGCCAGCCTGGGGGGTGTTTGTGATGTCACTGAAGCGGCTCGAATTGTTATGGCGGCAACGTCTTGTTCAGGCACGTGACAGCGGCTGTGCGTGGCGCAGCATCGCCGCGCGGCAGGTCGTCATCATCATGCTTGCGTGATGTCCGGAATTTGCGATGAATTATATAAGTGCGTGGGGGTCGGGCGGACCACTTTGACCCTCTAGCCGTGCCCCACAACGGATACAGGGAGGTTGCAAGTCGCGTGCCGACCACACTGGCAAAGAAAAACCGCCGCGCTGCCGGTCAGGGCAGGGCGGCGGTCAGGGTTGACCCGGATCGGGTCGCGTGTCAGGCAGCGCTGGCGGGGATCGTCGCAAAACGGCCTTCGCGGAAGTCGGCCAGCGTCTGGTAGATCTGCTCCTGCGTGTTCATCACGAACGGACCGTACTGCGCGATCGGTTCGTTCAGCGGCTGACCTGCGATCACCAGGAAGCGCGCGTCTTCGTCCGCCGCGATCACCACGCCGTCGGCCTGGCCGGCATTGTCGAGCACGCCCATGCGCTGCGATTCCACCACCGCGGCGTCGCCATCGCCAATCTTCACCGCGCCGCGATAGACGTACACGAATGCGTTATGGCCGGCCGGCAGGGCCTGCGCAAAGCGTTGGCCCGCCGGCAGATGCACGTCCAGGTACAGCGGCTCGGTGACCGGGCGTGTGACCGCGCCCGCCACGCCATGCGAGGCGCCAGCCAGCACGCGCACCGTACCGCCGCCTGGCAGTGCCACGGTGGGGATCGCCGCCGCGGGCATGTCGCGGTACCAGGGCGTGGCCATCTTGTCGGCCGCCGGCAGGTTGAGCCAGAGCTGGAAGCCTTCCATGCGACCGTCCTCCTGCTCAGGCAATTCCGAGTGCACCACGCCGGAGCCCGCCACCATCCACTGCGCGCCGCCGTTCTCCAGCAGCCCTTCGTGGCCGGCGCTGTCGCGATGGCGCATGCGGCCGGCCAGCATGTACGTGATGGTCTCGAAGCCGCGGTGCGGGTGGTCGGGGAAGCCGCCGATGTAGTCGTCCTTGTTGTCGGTGCCAAATGCATCGAGCATCAGGAACGGGTCCAGCCGGCGTTGCAGGTTCTGCGTCAGCACACGCGTCAGCTTGACGCCGGCACCATCGGACGTGGCAATGCCGCGCACCACACGGTCCACGCTGCGCGAGCGCTGCACGGTTTCCGTGGCGGTGGCCGGAACGGTGGAAATCTGGGTGTGGGTGGTCATGTCGGTTTCTCCTGTGGGATGGCGCCGCGCTATTCGGAGGGCCATCGGATCTACCTCTGCAATGTAAGGGTTTGGTGCGAAAGCGGTAGACCGCAACCAGGCAACACATTGTTCTATTTTCAGGACGCGTGACCCGCGAATGGTGCTATCCCTGCAACGCGGGGCGGCGGGCGCCGGTGTGGATGTTTCATGGGCAGTATCCGAAAAACAGAACAATGGCGGCCAGGAAAAAGTTGACCGCGGTTGGGCGAAAATCCGGCGTGGAAAACGTAAAGATGACGGAATCGATGAAGATGTGTAGAATAGCGGTCTCTTTGTCATCCGTTGCTGTGAATTGCATTGGGTCGGCCTGCACCCCGAATCCGCGCAATCCGTTGTCCAGCAACGGCCGATTGACCGGCGGCGCATACCGAAAGCGCGTTTTCATACGACTTGATCCGACATCAGTCGCCGCCACTGGCCAACCCGAACGGGTTGCGCCGCACCTGCGGGTTTGGGCCTTGCGCCTGGACCCCATCAATCGGGTGATTCGCTGACCTCCAGGTCGGTGACGCACCCAAAAGTCCGTCCGCCGGCAATCGTCCCGGTCATGGCGGCAAGGCAATCTGAACCAGGGCCCCGGCGGGCACCCCCATCGACAGAACTCCGCCGGCCCATTTGTTTCCGCATCCCGGGATGTGGCGGCTCATGCATTTCGTTTTTTGCATGTGGTCGTTTGCGCCGGAGTTGGAGAGGGGAATATGTCAAAGCAAACCATCCGGGCCATGGCCTGGGGTGGCGTCGTTGCCATTGCGCTGGCCGGACTGGTCGCGTGGATTGGCGTCGATGTCATCCATCAATACCAGGACCGCCTGTTCTACGACGTGGCCGACCATCTGCGCCTCGTGGCGATCTCGATGACGCTAGCGCTGCTGACGGGCGTGCCGGCCGGCATCGCGCTGAGCCGCCCGTGCATGCGCCGCTGGGCCGACAAGCTCATGCAGGTCTTCAATATCGGCAATACGGTGCCCTCGCTGGCCGTGCTGGCGCTGGCACTGGCCGTGCTCGGCATTGGCGAGCGGCCGGCCATCCTGGCGCTGTGGCTCGCATCGCTGCTGCCGATCGTACGCAATACCTACGAAGGGTTGCGCACGGTGTCGCCGGCGCTCAAGGAAGCGGCACGCGGCATCGGCATGACACCGTGCCAGCGCCTGCTGCGCGTGGAGTTGCCCAATGCACTGCCGGTGATCCTGGCCGGCGTACGGATCAGCCTGGTGATCAATGTCGGCACAGTGCCGCTGTCGTTCCTGATCGGCGCAAACAGCCTGGGCGAACTGATCTTCCCGGGCATCTACCTGAACAACCAGCCGCTGCTGTTGCTGGGCGCCGCCGCTACCGCGCTGCTGGCCCTGGCACTTGACGCGCTGTTCGCTACCGCTGGCCACGTGTATCTGCGCCGCCGCGGCCTGGCTCGCTAAGGAGGCCGCATGGCATCGAAAACTCGTAACCGCCTTGCCGAAGGGCGGACATTCTGGCTCTTTGCCGCGGCCGGTATTGCGCTGGCCGCGCTGCTGCTGAGCACCGCTCCGGCCCGCGCGCAGGAAGGCGCCGCACCGGTCAAGGTAGGCGGCAAGAATTTCACCGAACAACTGATCCTGTCGTCGATGACGACGCAGTACCTGAAGGCCAAGGGCATCGACGCGACCTTGACGTCGGGCCTTGGCAGCACGCTGATGCGCCAGGCCATGGAATCGGGGCAGCTCGATGTGGTGTGGGACTACACGGGCACCGCGCTGATCGTGTTCAACAAGGTCGCGGAAAAGCTCGACGGTCCCGAGAGCTACAAGCGCGTGAAGCAGCTCGACGCGGCCAAGGGGCTGGTCTGGCTCGATCCTTCCCAAGTCAACAACACCTATGCGTTCGCGATGCCGAAGGAGCGCGCCGGTAGCATCACCACGCTGTCGGCCTATGCCGAGAAGATGCGTGCCGAAGGCGAGAGCAAGCCGCATCCGCTGGCGGTCGACATGGAATTCGCCGCGCGTCCCGATGGACTGGAACCGCTGAAGGCCGCCTACAAGCTGCCGTTCACGCGCAAGGACGTGATCCAGCTCGACCCGGGCCTGGTCTACACGGCGCTCAAGAACAACCAGGTCGACCTGGGTCTGGTCTATACGACCGATGGACGCGTGAAGGGCTTCGACCTCGTGCTGCTGGCAGACGACCTGCATTACTTCCCGCCGTACAACGCCGTGCCCGTGGTGCGCAAGGCCGTGCTCGATGCGCGCCCCGAACTGGCAGGCCTGCTCAATGCGCTGGCTGCCAAGCTCGACAATGCGGCAATGACCGACATGAACTACAAGGTCGATATCGACCAGCAACCCGTGGACAAGGTGGCCGGCGATTTCCTGCGTAGCCACGGACTGATCTGAGGAGCCGCGCATGGATCTGCTGACTTATCTTCACCATAGCTGGCCCACGCTGTTGCGGCTGACGGGCGAGCATCTTGCGCTGGTCGGTTCCGCAGTGGGCATGGCCATCCTCATCGGCGTGCCGCTGGGCATCCTGATCACCCGCCATCGCTTCCTGGCCACGCCGCTGCTGGCGCTGGCCACGGTGGTGCTGACGCTGCCATCGATCGCACTGTTCGGCCTGATGATTCCGATCTTCGCGCGTTTCGGCCACGCACTGGGCTACGTGCCGGCCGTGACGGCCGTGTTCCTGTACTCGCTGCTGCCGATCATGCGCAACACGTACACGGCGCTGGCCAACGTGGATGCGGGCATCCAGGAGGCGGGGCGCGGCATCGGCATGACCACCTGGCAGCGCATGCGGCTGGTGGACCTGCCGATGGCAGTGCCGGTGATTCTCGGCGGTGTTCGCACGGCCGTGGTGATGAACATCGGGGTAGCCACCATTGCCGCCATCATTGGCGCGGGTGGCCTGGGGGTGCTGATCCTGCAAGCGATCAGCCAGAGCAACATGAGCAAGCTGGCCGTGGGCGCGGTCCTGGTCAGCCTGCTCGCCATCGTGGCCGACGCCTGCCTGCAAGCCCTGCAGCGCGCGCTGACGCCGAAAGGAATCCGTCAATGATCGAACTCGACAAACTCACAAAGTCCTTCCCGCAAAAGGACGGTACCGAAGTGCGCGCGGTGAATTCCGTCAGCCTGACGGTGCCACGCGGTGAGATCTGTGTGTTCCTCGGCCCGTCGGGCTGCGGCAAGACCACCACGCTGAAGATGATCAACCGGCTGATCGAGCCGACGTCCGGCACCGTGCGTATCGACGGCGAAGACACGACTGGTATCGACGGCGTGACGCTGCGTCGCAAGATCGGCTACGTGATCCAGCAGATCGGCCTGTTCCCGAACATGACGATCGAAGAGAACATCATGGTTGTGCCGCGCCTGCTGGGCTGGAACAAGAAGCAATGTCGCGAGCGCGCCCGGGAACTGATCCGCATGGTGCAGCTCGATCCGGACAAGATGCTCAAGCGCTATCCGCGCGAGCTGTCCGGCGGCCAGCAGCAGCGTATCGGTGTGATCCGCGCACTGGCGGCCGATGCGCCGGTGTTGCTGATGGATGAACCGTTCGGCGCGGTGGATCCGATCAATCGCGAGAGCATCCAGAACGAGTTCTTCCAGATGCAGCGCCAGCTGGGCAAGACCGTGATCATGGTGTCCCACGATATCGACGAGGCGATCAAGCTGGGCGACAAGGTGGCTGTGTTCCGTGGTGGCAAGCTCGTACAGTTCGATCATCCCGACGCGTTGCTCGCGCATCCGGCCGATGACTTCGTGCAGGCATTCGTGGGACATGACAACACGCTCAAACGCCTGCTGCTGGTGCGTGCCGGTGACGCGGCCACGCTGCCGCCAAGCTGCCGCCCGGAGATGACGCTGGCCGAAGCGTTCGGCGTGATGGACGATGCCGATGTGCGGCACCTGCCGGTACTGGACGATGCGCAGCGTGCGCTGGGTTATGTCACACGTCGCGATGTGCGCAACGCATTGGCGAATGGTGGCAACTGCGCGGACGTGATGCGGCAATTCACCACCACCGCCGCGTTCGACGAGCATCTGCGTATCGTGTTGTCGCGCATGTACCAGCACAACACGAGCTGGTTGCCTGTCATTGATGGTGACGGCATCTATCTGGGCGAGGTTACGCAGGAGTCGATTGCCGATTACCTGAGTTCCGGACGTTCGCGCGGTACCGCGCCAGTGATCCAGCCCCCGGTGCCCGTGGCACCAGCGAAGGCGCCCGTGGCAGCTTGAAGCGTCCTGGGCAACAAGAAAACGGCCGCATCAGCGGCCGTTTGTCATTGCAGCAAGGCGCGGCAATCAGGCGTGACCGAGCTCGCCATCCTTCAGGCGCCACAGGTTCAGCGGGTTGCCGTTCTTGAGCGCTTCCGGCAGCAGTTCGGCCGGTACGTTCTGGTAGCAGACCGGGCGCAGGAAACGATCCAGCGCCGTGGTGCCCACCGACGTCGTGCGAGTGTCAGACGTGGCCGGGAACGGGCCGCCGTGGACCATCGCGAACGACACTTCCACGCCGGTCGGATAGCCATTGAACAGCACGCGGCCCACCTTGCGCTCCAGCGCCGGCAGCAGTTGCGCGGCCAGTGCGTGGTCGCCCTGGTCGGCCTGCACGGTAGCGGTCAGTTGGCCTTCGAGAACGCGGGTTACGGCAACCAGTGCATCGGCGTCCTTGCAGACCACGAGTACCGTCGACGGGCCGAAGACTTCGGCGTGCATGCGATGGTCGGCGATGAACTTGTCGGCCGAGGTTTCGAAGAACACCGGGCGTGCCTGGTTCGGACCCGTGGCATCGATGCCGCAGGCGGCACGGTTCAGGCCGGTGACTTCCGACAATTGCGCGACGCCCCGTTCGAATGCCTGGTGAATGCCCGGCGTCAGCATCGTGGCTGCGGGCTTGCCGGTCAGCGCAGCGTGTGCGGTGGCGCGGAATTTTTCCAGGGCCGGACCTTCGATGGCCAGCAGCAGGCCGGGGTTCGTGCAGAACTGGCCGACGCCCATCACCAGCGAATCGATCAGGTCACGGGCGATCTGTTCGCCGCGCGCGGCCAGTGCCTCGGGCAGCAGATAGACCGGGTTGATACTGCTCATTTCCGCATAGACGGGAATCGGCACCGGGCGGCTGTTGGCCACGTTCAGCAATGCCAGGCCGCCGGCACGCGATCCTGTGAAGCCCACTGCCTGGATAACCGGATGCGCGACCAGCGCGGTGCCAATGGCAGTGCCCACGCCTTGCACCATCGAGAACACACCTTCGGGCAGGCTAGCATCGGCCACGGCCTTCTGGATCACGCGGCCCACCAGTTCCGAGGTGCCCGGATGTGCCGGGTGGGCCTTGGCCACTACCGGGCAGCCTGCAGCGAGCGCGGATGCGGTGTCGCCGCCAGCTACCGAGAAGGCCAGCGGGAAGTTGCTGGCGCCGAACACGGCCACCGGACCCACGGCGATGCGCTGCATGCGCAGGTCGGGACGCGGCGGGGTGCGTTCGGGCAGGGCGCTGTCGAGCGTGGCGGTTTGCCAGCGGCCATCGCGCAACACACGGGCAAACAGACGCAGTTGGCCTGCGGTGCGGCCACGTTCGCCTTGCAGACGGGCGATCGGCAGTGCCGTTTCGGCATGCGCGCGCTGGATCAGTTCGTCACCAAGGGCTTCCAGGCCGGCGGCAATCGCTTCCAGGAAGCTGGCACGTTGCTCGGGCGAAGTGGCGCGATAGGTGTCGAATGCGGCTTCGGCCAGTGTGCAGGCGCGCTCCACATCGGCTGCGGTGCTGCCCTGGTAGGCAGGCTCGAGCTTGTCACCGGTGGCGGGGTTGATGCCGTAGAAAGTGTCTTCGGTACCGCGAGCGGCGGAGGCGCCGATCAGCATTTCGCCAGTAATCGTCATGATCTTGGGTCCTGCGGAAAAGGTAATGAAAGGGCGGCCAGAGCACCGTCAGCCAGAGAAGATGCAGCCAAGGGTGCCTGCAGAGATTTTGTCGTAAGACATCATATGACAACCAGCGATGACCCGCAACCGCACTGGCCGGAGGGCAATGCACCGGCCTTGTGCATGGCTCAGGTCGGCGTGCCGGCCATGGCCGAAGCCTTGCGCAGCCGTTCCCGGCTGTTGGTCAGGTGCATGCGCATGGCAGCCTTTGCGGCTTCCGGGTCACGCCGCTCGATGGCGTCGTAGATGCTTTCATGCTCGAAGTTCACGCGCTCCAGATACTGCTCGCGTTCGGGCTGGCTAACCTGGAGCCGGCTGCGCGGAATCACCATGGTGCCCAGGTGGCCCATGATGTCCGTGAAATAGCGGTTGCTCGTGGCACGCGCGATCGACAGATGAAACTCGAAGTCCGATCCCACTGCATCGTTGCCCTCGGCGGCATTGCGCTTCATGTCATCCAGCGCGCGGCGCATGGCGCGCAGTTGGTCGTCGGTGCGGCGCGTGGCGGCCAGGCTGGCGGCCTCGGCCTCCAGGCTGACCCGGAATTCGAGCATCGCCATCACATCCATGGCCGTGATCATGGCCGAGGGATCGATGCGGAACGGCGAATGCATGTCCGCAGGACGGTTGAGCACGAAGGTACCGATGCCGTGGCGTGTCTCGACCAGGCCGCTGGCCTGCAGCCGCGACAGCGCCTCGCGTACCACGGTACGGCTCACGCCGAGCGTGGCCATGATTTCGGATTCGGTCGGGAGTTTGTCGCCTGGCTTGATCTGGCCCTGCTGGATGCTGTCGGTCAGGTTGCCGACCACTTCTTCGGCAAGCGTGCGGCCACGGCGGCGCAGGGGCGCGGGCGAAGTCATCGAAACGTTGGACATGGGCGAGCAGATAGATGGACCAGTGTGGGAATGACCCTGTCAGCCTCGGTGTTGACCGATTGACCGGGCAGGGATGCGCTTATTATACTTCGTCATAAGTCATACGACGACCGATAACGCACAGGAACTTGCGATCGTTATAACGTTGTGGCAGTGCGACAGCAGCAAATGCTTCGGTCAGCTAATGTATTAGCGTATGAGCTAGAAAGACAGCAGGGCGCATTTCCGTCATTTCTCATTAGTGAGAAGCGCGATCCCGGCGGCCCAATCACCAGGACTCGGAGACGATCCACATGAACGCACAATCCCAAGCCAGCGGCGTTGCCGCGCCTATCACGCCCATCACGCCCGTCGTAACCGAGCTGACTGTCGTGCCCGTAGCGGGCCACGACAGCATGCTGATGAACCTGTCCGGTGCGCATGGCCCGTACTTCACGCGCAATATCGTGATCCTCAAGGACAGCGCCGGCAATACCGGCGTGGGTGAGGTTCCCGGCGGCGAGAGCATTCGCCAGACGCTCGAGGATGCACGCCCGCTGGTGGTGGGGCAGCCGATCGGCCAGTACCTGGCCATCCTGAACCAGGTGCGCGCCACGTTCGCCAATCGCGACGCCGGGGGCCGTGGCCTGCAGACGTTTGACCTGCGCATCACGATTCACGCGGTGACCGCGCTTGAGGCGGCCTTGCTCGACCTGCTCGGCAAGCACCTGCAGGTGCCGGTGGCCGCGCTGCTTGGTGAAGGCCAGCAACGCGATGCCGTGGAGATGCTGGGCTACCTGTTCTATGTGGGCGACCGCCAGAAGACCACGCTCGATTACCGTACCGAGCCGAACGCCGACAACGAATGGTTCCGCGTGCGCAACGAGGTGGCCATGGACGCCAAGGGCGTGGTGCGCCTGGCCGAGGCCGCGTACGAACGCTACGGCTTCAACGACTTCAAGCTCAAGGGCGGCGTGCTGCGTGGCGACGAGGAAATGGAAGCGATCATCGCGCTGCATGAGCGGTTCCCGAAGGCCCGCGTCACGCTGGACCCCAACGGCGGCTGGCTGCTGGCCGATGCGATCCGCATCTGCCGCGACAAGCACGGCATCCTGGCCTATGCGGAAGACCCGTGCGGAGCCGAGGACGGGTACTCGGGCCGCGAGATCATGGCCGAGTTCCGTACCGCGACCGGCCTGCCGACCGCCACCAACATGATCGCCACCGACTGGCGCCAGATGGGCCACGCGGTGCGTCTGCAGTCGGTGGATATCCCGCTGGCCGATCCGCACTTCTGGACCATGCAGGGTTCGGTGCGCGTGGCGCAGATGTGTTCGGAGTGGGGCCTGACCTGGGGTTCGCATTCGAACAACCACTTCGATATTTCGCTGGCGATGTTCACGCATGTAGCCGCCGCCGCGCCGGGCCGCGTGACGGCCATCGACACGCACTGGATCTGGCAGGACGGCGAACACCTGACGCGCAATCCGCTGAAGATCGAAGGTGGTCTGGTGCAGGTGCCGAAGACCCCGGGGCTGGGCGTGGAGCTCGACATGGATGCGCTGGCACGTGCCAACCGGCTGTATCAGGAGAAGGGCCTCGGCGCACGCGACGATGCGATCGCCATGCAGTTCCTGATTCCGAACTGGAAGTTCAACAACAAGATGCCTTGCATGGTGCGTTGAGCCGGCATAGCCCCCCTGCTCGATAGGCGGGGGCTATCGCTTCCTCGCTTTGCGTACTCACTGGAAACGCAAAAAACAAAAATGCCGCGGTGCCTTCTCTGGCGCCGCGGCATTTTTTTGTATCTGGCGGAAGCGGTGAGATTCGAACTCACGGATGGGTCACCCCATCGGCAGTTTTCAAGACTGCTGCCTTAAACCACTCGGCCACGCTTCCATAGTGAATCGCGGGCATTGTAGCGTGTCATCCGCCATGCCCGGCCGCGCATTATACAAGGATGCGCAGCGGCACAGTGTGATGTTTGTCGTGTCGGTGTTTGTCGGACACAGCGGAACCATGTCGCATCGGCACATCTCCTAAGAGAGACGACATGCGTGGGCGGGCCCCGCATGTTGGCCTTTTCATATAGCCCAAACAGCCAAAAAGGGAGAACTATTCATGCAAGATCAACGCAAATACCAACGTAAAGACAAAGCCAGATCGTGGTTGGCCCTCGGAAGCCTCGGCGCGCTGGCGCTGGCTGCCGGCCTGTCCGGTTGCGCACAACCGGGTTACGGCGGCTATGGCAACTACAACACGGCGCCGCCGCAGACCGGCTATCAGCAACCGGGTACCCAGAGCTATCAGGCTCCGGCCGGATCGGTGTTTACGGGCCGGGTGGAATCGATTGAGCCGATCCAGTCCACGCAGGGCAGTTCAGGCATCCTGGGTACCGTGATTGGCGGTGCAGCGGGTGGCCTGCTCGGTCACCAGATTGGTGGCGGCCGCGGACAGACTGCCGCAACGATCGTGGGTGCAGTGGGTGGTGCCGTGGCAGGCAACCAGATCGAGAAGCGCACGGGCAGCAATACTTCCACTGCATATCGCGTAAATGTGCGACTTGACGATGGCAGGGTGGCCACGGTGACGCAGAGCAATCTTGGCAACCTGCGCGTGGGTGACCGCGCACGCGTAGCCAACGATATGGCCACGCCTTACTGATTGGTTTGCAATCAAAAGAAAACACGCCACACGTGTCACGCGTGTGGCGTTTTTTTCTTACGTTGCCAGTTGTTATGCGCCGGCCCTCTCCCCCAGCCCCTCTCCCGCGTGCGGGAGAGGGGAGCAGAACCGGTGGCGTTTCAAACTCAATCCCTCAGGAACATCTCCTGCAGGTCATTGAGGAAGCGGCGGCCCAGTTCGGTCGGCTTGATCATGGTGGGGTCCGCTTCGAGCAGGCCCTTCTGTTCCGCGGCTGCCAGTTGCTTGCCGATCGTGTGCAACGGCAGGCCGGTGTAGTCGTGGAAGCTTGTTGCCGATACGCCATCGGTAAGCCGTAGCGCGTTGAGCATGAACTCGAAGGGCAGGTCGTCGGCGCTGACGTCGTGCGCTTCCTGTACTGCATTGCCGGCCATGGCCTGCGCCATATACGTGGCCGGATGCTTGTGGCGCATCTGGCGCAGGATGCGGTGCGGGAACGACAGCTTGCCGTGCGCGCCGGCACCAATGCCGAGATAGTCGCCAAATCGCCAGTAGTTCAGATTGTGCTTCGCCTCCCGATGCGGCCTGGCGTAAGCGGAAGTCTCATAGTGCCGATAGCCGGCCTGCGCCGTGCGCGCTTCGACGATATCCTGCATCTCGTACGCGAGATCTTCGTCCGGAAGTGCTGGCGGAAACTTCGCGAACAACGTGTTCGGTTCCAGCGTCAGATGGTAGAGCGACAGGTGCGTGGTGCCATAAGACAACGCCGCCTCGAGGTCGCGCACGCACTCGTCCACCGTCTGCCCCGGCAGCGCGTACATCAGGTCCAGGTTGACGTTGTCGAAATGCCTGAGCGCGATATCGATCGCCGCACGGGCCTCGCGCTCGCCATGGATGCGCCCCAGTGCCTGCAGATGCGGGTCGTTGAAACTCTGAATGCCGATCGACAACCGGTTGATACCGCTCGCGCGATAGCTTGCGAACCGTTCGGCCTCGAACGTGCCGGGGTTGGCCTCCATCGTGATCTCGGCATCGGCATCGAGCGGCAGCAGTGCGCGGATGTCCGACAGCAGGCGGTCCATGCCGGCCGCCGAAAGCAGGCTCGGCGTGCCGCCGCCGATAAATACGGTGTGGACCGGACGGCCCCATACCAGTGGCAGCGATTGTTCGAGATCGGCGCGCAATGCGTCGAGGTAGGCGTCTTCGGGAATCTCGTGGGTATCGGAGCCCCCCGGCGTCGCATGCGAATTGAAATCGCAATACGGGCACTTGCGCACGCACCAGGGAATATGGATATAGAGCGAGAGCGGCGGCGAGCCGGGCAGGGCGATCTGGCCCGGCTTGAGCCATAGCTGCTGGTGCTCGCCCGGCGAGACCTGTGTGGATGCTGCCGGCTTGCCGCTGCCGGCGGGAATGATCGGAATCATGCGCTCGCGGCCTGCAGACGTGCCACCAGCCCCTGCAGCGCAAGCGCGCGATGGCTGATGCTGTTCTTCTCGTCGGCACTGAGCTCCGCCGCGGTCTTGCCAATCCGTGGCAGCAGGAAGTGCGGATCGTAGCCAAAGCCGCCGGCACCGCGCGGGGCGTCGACCACTTCGCCGGCCCACATGCCTTCGGCAATGATCGGACGCGGGTCTTCGGCATGGCGTACCAGCACCAGCACACAATAGTAGTGCGCGCGGCGGTTCAGCTTGCCAGCCAGTTGCGAGATCAGGTGCGCATTGTTGGCGGCATCGGATTTCGGTTTGCCTACCATGTGTGCGTAGCGCGCCGAATACACGCCGGGCGCGCCGTCGAGCGCGTCGACGCAGATGCCCGAGTCGTCGGCCAGCGCCGGCATGCCGGCCAGGCGGCTGGCATGGCGGGCTTTGGTCAGCGCGTTCTCAACGAACGTCGCGTACGGCTCTTCTGCCTCGGGAATGCCGAGCTCGCCTTGCGGTACGACATCAAAACCGAGCGGCGACAGCAGCGCGCTGAATTCGCGCAGCTTGCCGGCATTGTTGGAGGCCAGGACCAGGCGTTGCATCGTCATTCCCTCCTGCAATCAGAGCCCGAGCGCCTGCTTCTGGTGGCGCACCAGTTCGGCGATGCCCGCCTCGGCCAGGCGCGTCATGGCGTCCAGGTCGGCGCGGCTGAACGGCACGCCTTCGGCCGTGCCCTGCACTTCGACAAAGCCGCCGCTGCCAGTCATCACCACATTCATGTCGGTGTCGCAGTTGCTGTCCTCGGCGTAGTCGAGGTCGAGCACCGGCACGCCATCGACCATGCCGACCGATACCGCCGCGACGAAATCGCGGATCGGGCTCGCGGCAATCTGGCCGTTGCGCAGCATCTGGCTGACCGCATCGTGCGCGGCAACGAAGGCGCCCGTGATGGCGGCGGTACGCGTGCCACCGTCGGCCTGCAGCACGTCGCAATCAAGGTGGATCGTATATTCGCCCAGCGCTGCCAGATCGAACACCGAACGCATGGCGCGGCCGATCAGGCGCTGGATTTCCTGGGTGCGGCCGGTCTGCTTGCCACGGGCGGCTTCACGGTCGGAGCGGGTATGGGTGGCGCGCGGCAGCATGCCGTATTCGGCCGTGACCCAGCCTTCGCCGCTGCCCTTCTTGTGCGGCGGCACCTTGCTCAGCACACTCGCCGTGCACAGCACCTTTGTATCGCCAAAGGCACTCAGCACCGAGCCTTCGGCGTGGCGCGTGTATTGACGGGTCAGGGTGATGGGTCGCAGTGCATCGGCTGCGCGTCCGCTGGGTCGCATGGGGAGTCTTTGTCGGAATCGGGTAAGACCGCGATTCTAACGCCGGCGGGCATTGTGTGCCCGCCGCATCCCGCCAAAACACCTCAACGCATGAGGTTGCTGGTCTTGTCGATCGCCGCGCGGATCTCGGCAATCGAGCGTTCGATCTCCTCCTCGGAGAGCAGGTCCGTTTCGTTGCCGGTGCGTTCGAGGATCGACGTGGTGAACGCGTTGAGCGGCAGCGTGTCGGTCAGCACCGCATCGTCGTTCTGCGCGGTGGCGTCGGCTTCCCACATCATCGCAATGGCGGTGGTATTGTCGGCACCCTCGCCGCCATTGGTCAGCGCCTGTTCGATCAGGTCGGGAATCGCGTGGACCACCGAGAGATGCGTGACCTTGTCGACGATGACCTGCTCCTCGAGCACGCCCCACAGGCCGTCCGAGCACAGCAGCGCCACATCGCCCGGGTCCAGCCGTACCGGGCCGCCGATGTCGATCAGCGGCAGGTTGGGCGATCCCAGGCAGTTGTAGAGCTTGTTGCGCTCGGGGTGATTGGCCACTTCGAACGGCAGTACGCGCTCCTGCTGTAGCAGGTTCTCGATTTTCGAGTGGTCCCGCGTACGCGTCAGCAGCGCGCCCTTGCGCATGATGTAGAAACGCGAGTCGCCGGCATGCGCCCAGTGGATCTGGCCATTCTGGATCAGGCAGCAGACCACCGTGGTACGTGGCACATCGGCCAGCTTGTTGGCCTCGGCGTAGCGATGGATCTCGCGGTGCGCGAGCATGATCGTATCCTGCAGGAAATCGGCAGGGTTGCGGATCGACGGGCGCGCCTGCAACTGGAACTGGCGCGCCAAGGTCTGCAGCGCCTGTTGCGCGGCGACTTCGCCGAACGCATGGCCGCCCAGGCCGTCGGCCAGCACCATCAGCAGGGCATCACGCGTAAAGCAGTAGCCCATGCGGTCCTGGTTGATCCGGCGGCCGCCTTTCCGGCTTTCCTGGTAGACGGAGAATCGCATTGCGGTAAGTCGTGTTGGGTTCGTGCGTTAGTCGACGCTTCCGCCGTTTTGCGCGGCGTGGACGGGCTTGTCGGCGTTCTTTTCTTCGCGGCGGCGCAGCAATGTCATGAAGCGGCTCGTGGCATTCATGCGTTCGGTCACCGGTTCCGCGGGAGCGACCGAAGCCGCGGCGGCGGCCGATTGCTCGCCCAGCGCATTGCTCTGGTCGCGCAGTTCCTTCTGCAAGCGGAACACGCTCTGCGGCCGTTCCGACGGCGTCAGGCGCAGGCACCACTCCACCAGGTCGACCAGGCCGTTGGTGTAGGTGGCGCGCAGTCGTGCGAAGGATTCGGCCATGCGGTCTTCCTTCTCGCGCTGGTTGGCTTCCTGCGGCGGCATGCCAGCCATGCATGCGTAGAGCGTGGCCCCCAGGCTATAGATGTCGGTCCAGGGCCCGAGGTCGGAGTGCTTGCCATACAGTTCGGGCGCCGCGAATCCTGGCGTGTACATCGGCTGGAAGCGCGCGTTCTCCATGGTCAGGATCTGCCTGGCCGCGCCGAAATCGAGCAGGATCGGCGACTCGTCCTCGCGCAGGTAGATATTGCCGGGCTTGATGTCCAGGTGCAGCAGCTTGTGAATATGCACTTCGCGCAGGCCGCTCATCAGGTCATGGAAGACCTTGCGGATGAAGCGCTCACGCAACACCTTGGGCTTGCCCTGTTGCCGGGCCTGCAGGATATGTTCCTGCAGCGTCTTGCCCAGCTCGTAATTCATCACCATGTAGACCGTGGAGTTCTCGCGGAAGAAATTCACCACGCGAACCACGCTGGGATGAGAAATGCGCGCCAGCGAGCGCCCTTCCTCGAAGAAGTATTTCAGGCCGAGCCGGAACGACGCGGCATTTTCATCAGGGACGACCGGAATCAGCTCGCCCGGACTACGGCGTGCCAGCGACGACGGCAGGTATTCCTTGATGGCAACCGGGGCACCGGTGTCGTCAGTGGCCAGGTAGACGAAACTGAACCCCCCGCTGGCCAACTTCTTTACAATACGGTAGTTGGCGAGCAGCGTGCCGATCGGGAGCGGCGCGCTCTTGGGTGGGTTGGCGCCCTTGGACTCTGTCATAGGATTCGGGACCTCATTTGCCCAAGGATTCTCCGGTCTAATCGGTCACTTGTAAAGAAATCATTGGCGGGGACTGTTGCCAAATATCCGCGCTTTTTGACCGTTGATTGCCATTGATTTTCCGGGCATTTTGCGGGCTGCCCGATCCGGCTGGCCCGATGCCCGCCCAGCCGTTGCGCCAACCCGTACCGAATCCAGATTTTTCGACTCTTTCGCGAGATAAACGACAATGATCCACAGCATGACAGGCTATGGCCTGGCTACCCGCCAGGCACCGCTGACTAACGCCCAGGGCGAACCCAGCGGCCGCACCGCTTCGGTATCGGTGGAATTCCGCACTGTCAATTCGCGTTTTCTCGATCTGTTTTTCCGCGCGCCCGAAGAGTGCCGCGCGTTTGAACCCGCGCTGCGCGAGATGCTCATGGGCGAGCTGTCGCGCGGCAAGCTCGAATGCCGTATCAACCTGCAGCGTACCGATACCGGGGGCGCCACGCTGGCACTGAACCAGGGGCTGCTTGACCAGATCCGCGCGCTGGAGTCTACCGTGGCGGCCACGTTCACAAGCGCCGGCACCATGCGCATGGGCGAGATCCTGCGCTGGCCGGGCGTGCTGGTGGAGCCGGAATTGTCCCAGGAATCGTTGCGTGAAGCCGTGACCGGCGCCGCGCGCGAGGCGCTCAATCAGTTGCTGGATGCGCGCCGGCGCGAGGGCGCGGCGCTCAAGGTGACGCTGGAAGAGCGCATCGACGCCATGCTGGTCATCGTCGAGCGCCTGACCCCGATGATTCCGCAACTGATCGCCCATCATCAGGAAAAACTGACCGAGCGCCTGCAGGAGGCGTTCAACCTGGCGGCGCCGAACGGCATGCCGAACATGGGCCGCGACGAGATCGCGGAGCGCATCCGCCAGGAAGCCACGGTTTATGGCATCCGCATCGATATCGCCGAAGAACTGGCGCGCCTGCAGACCCACCTCAATGAAACGCGGCATATCCTGAAGAAGGGCGGCCAGGTGGGCAAGCGGCTGGACTTCATGATGCAGGAGCTCAACCGCGAGGCCAACACGCTGGGCTCGAAGGCCGCCGCCAAGGAACTCGCCGATGCCTCGATGGAGCTCAAGCTCCTGATCGAGCAGATGCGCGAACAGATTCAGAACCTCGAATAAGATCATGAGCGAAACGACCCACACCGCCATCGACACCGTCTATCCCGGCAACCTGTTCATGGTGGTGGCACCGTCAGGGGCCGGCAAATCCACGCTGGTCAATGCGCTGCTGGCGCAGGACCAGTCCATCCGCCTGTCGATCTCGCATACCACGCGCAAGCCGCGTCCCGGTGAGCAGAACGGCCGCGAGTACCACTTCACCACGGTCGAGGAATTCCGTGCCGCGCGCGATCGCGGCGAGTTCCTGGAATGGGCCGAGGTGCATGGCAACTACTACGCCACCTCGCGCGTCTGGATCGAGCAGCAGATGGCCCAGGGCAACGACGTGCTGCTGGAGATCGACTGGCAGGGCGCCCAGCAGGTGCACGAGCGTTTTTCGAACGCCATGGAGATCTTCATCCTGCCGCCGTCGCTGACCGCGCTGGAAGAACGCCTCAAGAAGCGGGGCCAAGACGAGCCGAACGTGATCGTGCGCCGCCTGCTGGCGGCCGGCAGTGAAATGGCCCATGCTTCGGAGTCTGATTACGTGATCATCAACGAGGTGTTCGAGGATGCGTTGAGGCAGTTGCAGAACGTCGTTCATGCGACCCGTCTGCGCTTTTCGTCGCAAAAGGCACGACACGCCGAGCTGTTCATCGAGCTCGGAATTCACTGATGCAAGGGTGCGGCCGGGTGAGTTCCGGCCGCGTGCTGTAAAATACCGGCCTGTCGAACAGGTTTTGTCCCAAGGTGGATTTGATATGGCGCGTATTACCGTCGAAGATTGTCTGAAACACATCCCGAACCGCTTCGAGCTCGCGCTCGCCGCGACGTACCGTGCACGTCAGCTCGTGCAGGGTCACACGCCCAAGGTCGAGGCCAAGGACAAGCCCACCGTGGTGGCGCTGCGTGAGATCGCGTCCGGCCAGGTTGGCATCGAGATGCTGAAGAAGGTACCGACCTGATTGCCAGGGCGGCCCGTGGTTCATTCCTGCTTCGCTTGCGTACGCGTCTTGCCACGCATCCAGTTGAGTTCCAGGGGCCGCCGCCATGCCATCGTCGCCGACCGATCCCGCCATCGCGCCGCCCGGCATCCCGGATGCCGGGATGCCGCGTGGCGTGCCGTCGGCGCAGGCTGGCAGCGGGCCGCTCGTGTCCGCACCTGCGGCAGCATCGATCCCGCCTGTGGCGCCCGGTGCACCGCTGCCGGGAACCGTTCCGGTTTCCGCCATCCCGCCTCCCGCACCAACAGCCGTCTCCGGACGTAAGCGCTTCGGACAATCTCAAGTGACTGCCCGTACCGGTGCCCCCAATCTGCCCGATCCGCTTGGCGACAATGTCGTCGGCGAGCGTGCCGTCGTCCCGCCGATCCAGCAGGGCAAGGCGCGCACCGCGCTGGCCAATGAGCTGGTAGCCGAGCCCGTGGCCGGCACCGTACCGGCCACGCCCGGCGGCGACCTGTTTATCGATGCGGTGCTTGCACAGTCGTACCGGCACTTCTTCGGGCCGACGTCGCAACCCGCGGTGCCGCCGCGCCAGCAGGTCATCTCGATCACGCGGCTGATGGAGAAGCTGGCGTACCTGAAGCCGGTGGACCAGACGCTGGTGCGCGAGGCGTTCCAGTTCTCGGACGAGGCGCACCTGGGGCAGTACCGGCAGAGCGGCGAGCCGTACATCACGCACCCGGTGGCCGTGGCGGAACTGTGCGCGGACTGGAAACTCGATGTGCAATCCATCATGGCGGCGTTGCTGCATGACGTGATGGAAGACCAGGGCATCACGAAGAGCGAACTCGCCGAGAAATTTGGCCCGAAGGTCGCCGAACTCGTCGATGGCCTGACCAAGCTGGACAAGCTCGAATTCCAGAGCCGCGAGCAGGCGCAGGCGGAAAGCTTCCGCAAGATGCTGCTGGCGATGGCGCGCGATGTGCGTGTGATCCTGGTCAAGCTGGCCGACCGCACGCACAACATGCGGACGCTCGATTTCGTGCCGCCCGAGAAGCGCCGCCGGATCGCGCTCGAAACCATGGAGATCTACGCGCCGATCGCGCATCGGCTGGGTCTCAACACGATTTACCGCGAGCTGCAGGAGCTTTCGTTCAAGGTCGGCTCGCCGTTCCGCTATGCCACGCTCGAGAAGGCCGTGAAGGCCGCGCGTGGCAACCGGCGCGAAGTGGTGCGGCGCATCCTGGAGGCCGCGCAGGCGGGGCTGGCCGATGCTGGCATCGTGGCCGAGCTGTCGGGGCGCGAAAAGACGCTGTACAGCATCTATCGCAAGATGCACGACAAGCAGCTGTCGTTCTCGCAGGTGCTCGACGTCTACGGTTTCCGCGTGGTCGTGGAAACGCAGATGCATTGCTACATGGCGATGGGCGCGCTGCATGGCCTGTACAAGCCGATGCCCGGCAAGTTCAAGGACTACATCGCAATCCCCAAGATCAACGGCTACCAGTCGCTCCATACGACGCTGGTGGGTCCGTTCGGCACGCCGGTGGAGTTCCAGATCCGTACGCGTGGCATGCACCAGATTG
The DNA here is from genome assembly GCF_057315035.1 of Cupriavidus sp. Classification (NCBI taxonomy): domain Bacteria; kingdom Pseudomonadati; phylum Pseudomonadota; class Betaproteobacteria; order Burkholderiales; family Burkholderiaceae; genus Cupriavidus; species Cupriavidus sp. The sequence continues at coordinate 65,989 of NZ_DBHKYV010000006.1, forward strand.
CCGAGGCTGGCGTGGCCGCGCACTGGATGTACAAGCACCAGGCCGATCATGCGAACGATATCCAGCAGCAGGCGCACCAGTGGCTGCAGTCGCTGCTCGATATCCAGAGCCAGACCGGCGACTCGCAGGAGTTCCTCGAACACGTCAAGATCGACCTGTTCCCGGATGCGGTCTATGTGTTCACGCCCAAGGGCCATATCCGCGCGCTGCCGCGCGGCGCCACGGCGCTGGACTTTGCCTATGCGGTGCACAGCGACCTGGGCAACCAGTGCGTGGCCGTGAAGATCAACAACGAACTGCTGCCCCTGCGCACGGAGCTCAAGAGCGGCGATATCGTCGAGGTCGTGACGGCGCCTTACTCGAAGCCGAATCCGGCATGGCTCGCATTCGTGCGGACCGGCAAGGCGCGTGCGGCGATTCGTCACTACCTGAAGACCACCAAGCTCGACGAGGCCATCCAGCTTGGCGAGCGTCTGCTGGATCAGTCCGCGCGCCAGCTTGGTATCGAACTGAAGGCGGTGCCGCAGTCGGTGTGGGATCGCATGATCCAGTGGACCGGAAACAAGGCGCGCGAAGATATTTTTGCCGACCTGGCACTGGGGCGGCGCGTGCCGGCCGTGGTGGCGCGCCGCATGGAGATCCTGCTGCAGGAACTGTCAGGCGATGTCGACAGCGCGCTGCTGGCTGCCGTGCAGACGTTTGCTGGCGAAGAAGCGCCCGCGGTGCCGATTACCGGCGACGAAGGCATGTCGATGATTTTTTCGGCATGCTGCCGACCGATTCCGGGCGACTCGATCGTCGGTTACCTGGGCAAGGGCGAAGGGCTGCAGATCCATGTGCAGGATTGCAAGGTCGCCAAGCGACTGCACAGCAAGGATCCCGAGCACTGGATCGAGGTCATGTGGGCCAAGAAGACGACGCGCGCATTCGACGTGTCGATCAAGGTCATGGTGCACAACGTGAAGGGTATCGTGGCGCGCGTGGCAGCCGACCTGACCGCGGCCGATGCCAACGTGGCGCACGTGGCGATGGAGCAGCAGCAGGGCGGCCATCAGGAGGCCACCTACATGCAGTTTGTGATCCAGGTGCAGAACCGCCTGCATCTGGCCAACGTCATGCGCGCATTGCGGCGCAATCCGGATGTGATCCGGATTTTCCGCGACCGCAACGACAGCTAGGACGCCGCCGTATCCTTCGGCGGGTAACGGACTTCCAGGATATCGATCTGCTCGACACCGGCCGGCGTGCGCAACGCCACGGTGTCGCCTTCGCGCGCCTTGATCAGGGCCTTGGCGATGGGCGAGATCCAGCTCACATGGTTGCTGTCGAGGTCCACCTCATCCATGCCAACGATCGTGATGGTGGTTTCCTCGCCTGACTGGTTTGCATAAGTCACCGTGGCACCAAAGAAGATCTGGTCGTTGTCGCCCTGCAGCGAGGGGTCGACGACTTCGGCCTTGTCCAGTCGGCGGGTCAGGAAGCGGATGCGGCGGTCGATCTCGCGCAGGCGCTTCTTGCCATAGAGATAGTCGCCGTTCTCGGAGCGGTCGCCATTGGACGCAGCCCACGACACGATCTGCACGACGTCGGGACGGTCCACGTCGATCAGGTGCATCAGTTCGTCGCGCAAGCGCTGGTAGCCGGTAGCGGAAATGTAGTTCTTGGTACCGGCGGGCAGTGGCGTAGCGCCTTCGGGAAGATCGTCGTCGTCATCGCTGGACGACTCTTTGACAAAAGCCTTGTTCATGTTCCGGATCACTTCATCGGGCTCTCATTATAGGAAGTTGCGCCCCTCGAACTCCTCGCATGAAAAAAATGCACGAAGGGGCTTCACAAAACTGAAAACTTCTATATAATCTCTTTTCTCGGTTGCGGCTGTAGCTCAGTTGGATAGAGTACTTGGCTACGAACCAAGGGGTCGTGGGTTCGAATCCTGCCAGCCGCGCCAACCTATACGAGAAAAAAGGGCTTCCGGAAACGGAAGCCCTTTTTGCTTTGGTCTCCGCTTCATCTCGTCCTCATCTTTCCATCGTCATCGTAGTGCGTTGCCGCCTAAGCTGTTTGCAGGTCGGCCGGAACGCATGCGCGCGTGCCGCGCTCAAACCAGTATCGACAACGCCATCAATGGAGGCGGCACATGCAACAGGAAGACTGGCGCGTGGAAGGCTATCGCGGCATGGATGCGTATGTTCTGGTGACTTCGCAGCACGATGCCGTGGCGGGCAGTGTCGGCGATACGCAGACCTTTGGTTATCAGGTTCGCGTGGCGCAGGAGGGCATGGACCCGGCGGATGCGGGTGACATCGAAATCGTGTCAAGCGGTGCGCACGTGTTTGCCACGCGGCATGCCGCGGAAGTCGCGGCCTTTGGCGCGGCCTATGCGTTGATCGACAAGCTCGTGGGCCCGGCGCGCTAGCGCCATGTATCGAGCGCGCGCGTCACTGGGCAAGTTCCTTGCGATACATGCAATAGCCCATATCAGGTCGCTGCCGCCCTCATCGGCTCCGATTTGATCAGGATCATTTTTGCTTTGAGGTACCACTCCTAGTCTGGATCTGAGGCGCGCCGCCGTGCGCGCCAGCAGCAGAGAACAGGAGTGCGCCATGCCCGATTACGAAGGTTTCAAGATCGTCTATGAAGTGATTGCCATGCCGAAGGGCAAGTGGGCCATCATGATCGAGATCATTCGGCGCGAGGATGGTGAAGTCATGATGGCGCGGCACAACCCGTACCCGCGCCAGCCTTTCGATACGAAACTGGAAGCGCTCGAGCATGTGAACCGCTACGTGGCGCAGACAGTCGAGGGTCTCGATGCCGATGCGCCAGGCAAGTTGCGACGCATCGCATAGGTGCATGTTCATTGCGCGATTGTCGAAAAGCGAAGGCCTCAGGAAATTGCCTGAGGCCTTTTCTCTATCATGGTGCAGAAAGTGCTTGCCGCATACGCCGGATTACTGCATAATCTCTTTTCTCAGACGCGGGGTGGAGCAGTCTGGCAGCTCGTCGGGCTCATAACCCGAAGGTCGCAGGTTCAAATCCTGCCCCCGCAACCAGTCCTTTGACTGACATCTCCTGAGATTCTTCTGCAGTGTTTCCAGTAGTACTCCCAAGAATTTCCCCGGCAGTATCCTCAGTCGTACTTCAGTAGTGCTCTCGGCCGTCCGGTCAATTCATTTCCATTTGGCGTCGTCGCAGCAAACAAAAACGCGCAAGCGATGCGTCAGCATGCTTGCGCGTTTCGAGTGCGGATGAACGATCAGGCCGTGGCCAGCAGCGTTGCTGCCTTGCTGAAGGTGTCGCGCACCTGCGGTTGATCTTCGCGTTCGGCCGCTCCGGCGCGATCCTTGAGGCGTGCGGCGAGCACGGCCAGATCGCCGCCGCCACACTTCTGACCGGCCTCGCTCATCAGTTGCGTCAGCTCCTTGCCGACGTCGGCACCATCGAACGCACTGACCGACAACGCCGAGATGCGTTCCAGGAAACTGTTCACCAGTGCTTCGTCATGCTTCGGTTCGGACATGGCAACTCCCTAAAATCGCGGCGGCAACTGTGGGGGCGCGGCCGCTCGACGTCGCGCCGGTTTCAATGCCCGATTGGGCCACAGCACATAGTTGGTATGCGGATCCATCGGTTTGCCGAAATAGGATACCCACACCTGCACACCGTGTTCGGTCTCGGACACGATAGCCGCCACCGCACGCGCTGCGACGGACGGGGATTTCAGCAGGTCCGCCAGCGCTTCAACGCCCTGGACGACATGGTGCTTCACCCCTCTGAACCATACGTACTGACGCATGGCTGCAAGAAATCGCTTGGTCATGAATTGTGCTCTTCTCGTTGGCAATGCGAAACTGAGACCACAGATTACACGGTTAGTTGTGACGATTTTGTAGGGATGCGTCTGATTTTCCTGCTTCGCATTGTCGATGTGATCCACACGCACTTTGTGACGACGAGGCTATGTGGCGCACCAAATTGACAAGTCCATGCGCATGACTTAGCGTGGTTGCACATACTGCACAATATCTGACGTGTCCTGGGCTCGTGCGAGCGTGGAGGCAATGTGGAAACGGTGGCGGAACTGAAAGTGCGGCTTGAGCGGGGCAAGGCGTTGCGCCAAGCGGTGCCGCGGCGCGCGCACGAAGCGATCGGCAATACCGAACGCGACCCGATCAACCTGCTCGAGGCCAACAGCGCGGGGCGAGTGGAACGCCTGGTGCCACTGCGCTACGGCCGCATGGTTGCATCGCCGTTTGCGTTCTATCGCGGCAGCGCCATCATCCAGGCGCACGATTTGGCCGGAACACAGAACTCGGGCCTGATCCATCAGATCTGCGGCGATTGCCACCTGTCGAACTTCGGTGGTTTTGCTACACCCGAGCGGGCACTGCTGTTCGATGTGAACGATTTCGACGAGACCAGTCCCGGCCCTTGGGAGTGGGACCTGAAGCGGCTGGCCGCCAGCTTCGTGGTCGCGGCACGCCACCTGCGCCATGGTGCCGACGCCGCGAACAACATGGTGTTCGAGATGGTCACCAGCTACCGGAATCGCATGGCCGAGTATGCGGAGATGGGCATGCTCGACACCTGGTATGACCGCATAACCTTCGAGCGCCTGCTGGATACGGCGATCGATCCCGATGTCCAGAAGCGTATCCGCAAAGCAATGGAGCGCGCCGCCGAGCGGACGCACGAATCGCTGTTGCCCAAGCTCGCCGAACGCGAAGGCGACCACTGGCGCATTCTCGATGCGCCGCCGTCCGTATTCCATGTGCGCGGCAGGCAGACCTTGTTCGATGCCAAGGATGACTGGCTGAAGGTCAAGGACCCCACTGAGGCGATCGGGAAGTTCTTCGCCGACTATGCCTCCACGCTGGCACCTGACCGCCGTCAGCTGCTGTCGCATTTCACGTTTCATGACATGGCATTCAAGGTGGTGGGCGTGGGTAGCGTGGGCACGCGCTGCGTGATCTACCTGATGATCGACAGCCACGGCAAGCCGCTGTTCCTGCAGGTCAAGGAAGCCACGAAATCGGTGATCGCGCGCTATTTCAAGTCGCCGGCACCCACGCACGAAGGGCGCCGGGTGGTGGATGGCCAACGGTTGATGCAGGCCGCCAGCGATCTGTTCCTGGGGTGGGGCAAAGGGCCGTCCGGACGTCACTTCTATGTTCGACAACTGCGCGACATGAAATTCTCGGCCGACATCGAGTTGATGGATGTCAATCTGCTGACGGCCTATGGCCGCGTATGCGGTTGGGTGCTGGCGCGCGCCCATGCCAAGGCAGGTGGCATGGCCGCCGAACTCAGTGGTTATCTTGGCACCAGCGACCGCATGGCGGAGTCGATGATTGCCTATGCGAATGCCTATGCTGACCAGGTGGAGCGCGATTACGACGTCTTCGTAAAGGCCTGCCGGTCAGGCCGGCTAGAAGCGCGCACCGATGCCGACATGGCGGCCGATTTCCGCGTGTAACCGTGCTGTTCCCGAGGAGCTTGCCGATGACCGAAGATATGCTGCTGCAATTGATGGTGGAGGTGGAAAAGGCCGATCCCATCGACTACGCCAACCTGCCGTTCGACGACGAAAAGCTGCGGGCGCTGGCGTGCAAGCTGATTGCCGAACGTTCGACGGAACTGGAGACCTCGGGCCTGTCGCAGGAAGCGTTGCTGGCCACGTTGTGGGCTTCGACGGCCAAGCTCGTGCTGGAGAACATCGTGCTCAACGCGCGCTTGTTGACCTTGCAGGGCAAGGCTGACGATGCCCGCGTGCTGATCGACCGCATTGCCCGCCAGTCGCGCGGAAAATCCTGAGTAGGCGTTGCCTCCCTGCGCCCCACGCATCACACGGTGCGTGGGCGTCGCCGATTAGCTAAAATACGGCGTTTTCCGCCCGTGGCGTCACCCTCGGGGCGGTTTGTCGGTTTGTCCTGGAGGATTTTCGGGTGATCAAGTGGATTATCGTCGCCGTCTACGTGGGTGCCATCCTGTATGTGCACTTCCGCGGCAAGGTACGGCTGCCGTTCATGCGCCAGATGCTTGACCATTCGGCGCTGGTGGCGCCGGTGAACTGCTTCATGTACATGTTCTCGGGTGTGCCGCGTACGCCATATATTCCGGTCGAGCGCTTTCCGGAGCTGGAAAAGCTGCGCGCAGCGTGGCCGCAGATTCGCGACGAGGGCCTGGCCCTGATTGCGATGCGCAAGATCAAGGCCGCCGACAAGAACGATGACGCCGGCTTCAATTCGTTCTTCAAGTACGGCTGGAAGCGTTTCTACCTGAAGTGGTACGAAGCCCAGCATCCGTCGGCCGAGACGCTGTGCCCGAACACCGTGGCGCTGCTGCGCGAGATGCCGTCGGTCAAGGCGGCGATGTTCGCGGAACTGCCGCCGGGCGGCAAGCTCAATCCGCATCGCGATCCGTTTGCCGGTTCGCTGCGCTATCACCTGGGCCTGTCCACGCCGAACGACGACCGCTGCTTTATCGAAGTGGATGGCGAACGCCACAGCTGGCGCGATGGCCAGGGCGTGGTGTTCGACGAAACCTACCTGCACTGGGCCGAGAACAAGAGCCAGACCGATCGGCTGATCCTGTTCTGCGATATCGAGCGTCCGATGCGGTATCGCTGGGCCAAGGCGGTCAACCACTGGATGGGCCGCAAGGTCATGACCGCGGCCAGTTCGCCGAACGAGGAAACCGACCAGACCGGCGCCATCAACAAGCTGTTCCGCTTTGTATGGCTCGGTGGACAGTACCGCCGCCGCTTCAAGGCCTGGAACCGGCCGCTGTACTACGTGACCAAGTTCGGCCTGATCATCGGCGGCATCGCGCTGATCGTGTTCCTCTGATTTTCCGTACTTTCCCCTCTCCCGCGCTGCGGGAGAGGGAGCACACCTGAAGCCTTATCGCCCGTCCGACTCGCGTGAGCGCCGTTCGTTGCCAAGCTGTTCATAGTGCGCGCGCTTTGACTCGTACATGCGGGCATCGGCAACTTTGACGGTGTCGGTCAGCCGGTCGCCCTGGGTGCAGGTGGCGGCGCCGATCGAGAATGACAGGCGCGCGCCGGGGTAGAACTGGTTATTCAGGCCGACCACTTCCTCGATCTGCTCGACCACGGTCGTCGCACCACGCTCGTCGCGGCCCGGCAGCAGCACCATGAACTCGTCGCCGCCAATGCGTGCGATGCACGCCTGTTCACCTACCGCCTTCTTCAATACCTCGCCCGTGCGGCGTAGCAGCGCGTCGCCGTCGCCATGGCCAAACTGGTCGTTGACGACCTTCAGGCCGTTCAGGTCCAACGCGACGATGCTGACCGGCCAGGGACCCTTGCGGCCCAGGCGCGCCAGTTCGTCCTCGTAGTAGGCCCGGTTGTAGAGCTTGGTCAGCACGTCGTGCTTGCCCAGGAATTCCACATAGGCTTCGGCCTTCTTGCGTGCGGTGATATCGGTCAGCGACACCAGTACCTGGTCCCAGTCGGCCTCGCGGCCCGGGAATACCGACCACTGCATGAAGACGTCGACCGAGCGTCCGTCCAGCGCGTAGTTGATGACTTCGCGCTGTTGCCACAGCTTCTCGTGCCAGAGATCGACCAGTTGCTCGGCAAAGTGGATGCGCATGTCGTCGCGGAACACGTCGCCGAGCCGTGACAGCAGGATTTCCTTGCTGGGCGCGCCGAACATCGACAGCGTCTGCTGATTGACGTCGAGCACGCGTATTTCCTGCATGCAACGCGACACGAAATCGGGATGCACGTTCAGGAACGTGCGGAAGTCGGTAATGCCGGCCGCGCGCACTTCGTCCAGCAGCATCTTCACCACGCTGAAGTCTTCGACCCACAGCGACACCGGGGAATGTTCGAACAGGCCCACCGCATACTGCTGGGCACGGCGCAGATCGCGCTCGGTGCGCACGCGCGCGGTGATGTCCTCGATCGACAGCAGCACGCGCGACCAGTCGTGTTCATGGCCGGGCATGACCCGCGCTTCCAGGCGAATGTCGAGCCGGTCGCCGTCGAGCGTGTAGTTGACGGTCTGGCTGGAAAAATGCTGGTCACCGTCCCACAGCTGGCCGAGTTCTTCCACATGCTGGTCGAACATGTCGTCACGGAACACGGCGTCGAGGTTGGCGACCAGGTCAGCCAGGTCGGCGGCGCGGAACAGGTCCAGCGTACGGCGGTTGACGTCGAGCACGCGAATCATTGCGGAGCAGCGCGCCACTTCGGTGGGATTGTCGCGCAGATACTGGCGCAGGTTGGTCACACCCTCGGCACGCAGTTGCTCGAACGCCTGGCGCACCGCGCTGAAGTCTTCCAGCCATAGCGAAACGGGCGCCAGCTGGAACAGGGTTTGATAGTCGTTGTCGAGCCGTGATGCGGCGGGTGCTTGCCCCAAGGTGTTCTCCCGTTTGGCGATGGATGGCGTACCGCGCACTAGGATAGGCGAGCGCACGCCAGTTTGGGGAGAAATCTCGCAAGAACGATGCCGGCATTGGCGTGCACGCCACGCCGTAACCCGCTCCCGGCAAGGGTCAGGCGGCCAGCTGTCGCACCACGCCAGCCACCGCATCGAGCGCCCGTTCGAGTTCCGGGGTGCGCAGGTTGCCGCAATTCAGCCGCAGGTAGTGATTGAAGCGGTTCGAGTTCGAGAACATCGCGCCGGGCATCACGCGGATGCCGTGGCCGAGTGCAAGTTCGAACACCGCTTCGGAAGACACGCTGGCAGGCATTTCCACCCACAAATGCAGGCCGCCCCGCGGCAGCGT
>NZ_DBHKYV010000006.1:74758-214968 GCF_057315035.1 Cupriavidus sp.
CGTCAGCCGTGTGCCGGCCGGGAACGTGGCGGCCACCCTCTGCGCCATCCATTCGCGCTGGACCCGTAACTGCGTGCGCAGGCGGCGCAGGTGGCGGTCGAAGGCGCCCGTGCCCATATACTCGGCCACGGTGATCTGCGTGAGCATCTCGTTGGGACGCGACAGTCCGAACTTGAGCATTTCCACGCGGGCCTGCCATTTACCCGCCGTGATCCAGCCCAGCCGCATGCCCGGTGCCAGTATCTTGTGCAGGGAGGCGCAGTGAATCACGGTACCGGTCGTGTCCCACGACTTGGCGGCCGAGAGCGGTACTTCGTCATCGACGGTGGCCGAGCAGCTGTCGTCCTCGATCATCGCCATGCCACGCGCGGCGCACCACGTCACCAGTCGTTGCTTGTGCGCGTCGGGCATGATGCAGCCGAGCGGATTCTGCAGATTGGGCACCACGCAGACGGCCTTGATGTTGTCGTAGCTCTGCGCGGCCAGTTCCAGTGCCTCGAGCGAAATGCCGGTCTGCGGGCTGCAGGGAATCTCGAGCGCACGCATGCCAAGGCTTTCCAGGATCTGCAGCAGGCCATAGTAGGTGGGCGATTCCACCGCGATCACGTCGCCGGGACCCGCTACCGCGCGCAAGGCGAGCGTCAGTGCCTCGGTGGCGCCGTGTGTGACCACGATGTCTTCCGGCGCGACATGGATACGCGAGCGCAGCGCATGCCGGGCCAGCGCGGAACGAAACGCCGGATGCCCGTCCGAATCGACGGAACTGCCAAACAGGTCGGGCTGCTTGCGCAACGCGCGCATCGCGGCATTGCGCAACGCCGCGGTCGGATACAGTTCGGGCGCGCCACACGCGCCACCAAGGTTGACCTGATGGTGCTTGCTGCGCGCCAGGATGGCGGAGATGCGCTGGTGAATGCCCACATACTGGGCCGGGTCGGGCAGCCCGGGCACTGGCTCCTCGATCGGGGCCAGTGCCGGCCTTGACGGCGCACAGACGAAGTAGCCGGAACGCGGCCGCGCCTCGAGCAGGCCCGCCGCTTCGAGCTCGCGGCATGCCTGCAGCGCCGTGGACAGGCTGACATCGTGCAGGCCCATCAGTGCGCGTACCGAGGGCATGCGGTCGCCGGGCACCAGTGTGCCCAGCGAGATCGCCTGGCGATAGTGCCCCGCCAGCTGCTGGTAAAGCGGGCCGGACGAGGCGATGGAAGCGGACGAGGCGCGCTTGGCGATGGGCATGACAGCGGACATGGAGCGATCATCGCGCGGCGGCGATGATAAAAACAGATACAGATGCGGCGTCGCTGTATCGTAACAGGCCGGGAATTTCGTATCTGTTCCGGTGCCGGCTGCAAGGCCTTGTGCCTGTTTGCAGGACCGCCCGCCCGATACGCTGACAGCACGATTGTTGGTGTTTCAGGAGCGCCGCCATGCCATTGCCCGAACTTCTTTCCCGAGCCTTTTCCCGGGGAATTGCCCCAGACCTTGCCGCGGAATTTCCCCCAGTTACCGCTGCCACCCGGCAGCTTCGCCTGGCGGCTGGCCAGTGCTTCAACGTCCACCTGCCGAGCGGTGCCGTGGTGCATGTCGAAGGGGGACACATCGTGTTTGCCGGAGCGCCGCGCTGGCTGGCCGGGCAGGTTTGCCAGCTGTCACACGACCTCCGCGGCGGCAGCGTGTGCGTGATCGACGCAGCGGGTTGGCATCAGTTGGTGGCGCAGTCGAACACGCAGTTGCGCATAGTGGAGCCGACGCCGCGCCCGAGTCTGTGGCGGCTGATAAAATCGCGCTTCGGCCGTTCTGGCTTCCTGCTGGGTAACGCCCGGCCACCAGACACCAAGGCCGCAGAACCATCGGTCCCCCATGTTACGTCTCAGTGAAGTCAAACTCCCGCTCGACCATGCCGAGAGCGACCTCGAGGCTGCCGTGCGCAGCCATCTCGCACAAATCGGTGTCAAGGGCGACGACCTCGTCGGTTTCAAGGTGTTCCGTCGCGCGCACGATGCCCGCAAGCGCGACGACATCAAGCTGACCTACATCATCGATATCGAGGTCAGGGACGAGGCGGCGGCGCTCAAGCGCACGGCGCGCAAGCCGAACTGGAGCGTGACGCCAGACATGACGTACCACTTCGTGGCCAAGGCGCCCACAGGCGGCCCGAAGACGCGTCCGGTGGTAATCGGCCTCGGGCCATGCGGCCTGCTTGCCGGCCTGATCCTGGCGCAAATGGGCTTCCGCCCGATCATCCTGGAGCGTGGCAAGGAAGTGCGTGAGCGCACCAAGGACACCTTCGGCCTGTGGCGCAAGAGCGTGCTCAACCCCGAATCGAACGTGCAGTTTGGCGAAGGTGGCGCGGGCACGTTCTCGGATGGCAAGCTGTACAGCCAGATCAAGGACCCGAAGCACTACGGCCGCAAGGTGCTCGACGAGTTCGTGCGCGCTGGCGCGCCCGAGGACATCCTGTTCAAGGCGCGCCCGCATATCGGAACGTTCCGGCTGGTCAGCATGGTCGAGAAGATGCGCGCCGAAATGCTTGAGCTTGGCGCGGAAATCCGCTTCGAGACGCGCGTCGACGATATCGATATCGACAACGGCCAGGTGCGCGGCCTGAAGCTTTCGAATGGCGACTACCTGGCCTGTGATCACGTGATCCTGGCCGTGGGACACAGCGCACGCGATACCTTCCACATGCTGCATGACCGTGGCGTGTTCATGGAAGCCAAGCCGTTCTCGCTGGGCTTCCGTATCGAGCATCCGCAGGGCCTGATCAACCGCAGCCGCTTTGGCAAGTTTGCCGGCAACAAGCTGCTGGGTGCCGCCGACTACAAGGTCGTGCACCACGCCAGCAACGGCCGTGCCGTGTACAGCTTCTGCATGTGCCCGGGCGGTACCGTGGTGGCGGCGGCATCGGAGCCGGGTCGCCTGGTGACCAATGGCATGAGCCAGTACTATCGCGCCGAGCGCAATGCCAACGCGGGCATCGTGGTCGGCATTACGCCGGACCAGGATTTCCCGGGTGGGCCGCTGGCGGGCATTGCGTTGCAGCGCAAGTGGGAAGAGCGCGCATTCGAACTCGGTGGCAGTGACTACCGTGCGCCAGGGCAACTGGTGGGTGACTTCATCGCGGGCCGGCCCTCGACGTCGCTGGGTTCGGTCGAGCCGTCGTACAAGCCGGGCGTGACACCGACGGACCTGAGCACCGCGTTGCCCGACTATGTCATCGATGCGATTCGCGAGGCATTGCCGGAGCTCGACAAGAAGATTGCCGGGTTTGCCATGCATGACGCGGTCCTGACCGGAGTGGAAACGCGTACCTCGTCGCCACTGCGGATTCGCCGCAATAACGACGACTGCCAGAGCATCAATGTGCGCGGCCTGTATCCGGCCGGCGAGGGTGCGGGCTATGCGGGCGGCATCTATTCGGCGGCGATCGATGGCATCGAGGTGGCAGAGGCCGTGGCGCTGCACATCGTGAACGGACAGTGAACGCCGGTATGACTGACCAGACCGAGTCCGATCGCATCGTTGGCGAGGTGCGCCATTGGCTCACGCGTGCCGTGATCGGCCTGAACCTGTGCCCGTTCGCCAAGAGCGTGCACGTGAAGGATCAGGTCCGCTACGTGGTCAGTCATGCCACGCGCGACGAGGACGTGCTCGACGACCTCGAACGCGAGTTGCGCATGCTGGCCGATGCGGACCCGGCCTGCATCGACACCACCTTGCTGATCGTGCCGCATGCGCTGGCCGATTTCCTCGCGTACAACGACTTCCTGTATTTCGCCGAACGCCTGTTGGGCAGCCTGCGGCTAGAGGGCACGCTGCAGATCGCAAGCTTTCATCCGCAGTATCAGTTCGAGGGCACCGGACCCGACGATATCGAGAACTACACGAATCGGGCGCCGTATCCGATCCTGCATCTGCTCCGCGAGGACAGTATCGCACGTGCCGCCGAGGCCTTTCCCGAGGCGGAAGACATCTACGAGCGCAACATGGAAACCCTGCGTCAGCTTGGCCACGCAGGGTGGCTCAGGTGGATGGCCGGTAAGAGCGATCTTTGAGGCGATCTTTGCAGCGATCGTTGATCGGCATGCGCGTGGTCAGGCGGGCGTAAAGAACCGCTCGCGCAGTTCCTCGAGTCCCACCGACTCCAGCACCTGCTGCAGCCGCTCGGCCGGCCGGCGGCGCGGCAGGTCCTTGTACTGCGCAATGATCAGCTCGTTCTTCATCGAGTGTTCCCAGCCCACCAGTTCCGTCACGCTGACCTGATAGCCGTGCGCCTCGAGTTGCAGGCAGCGCAGCACATTGGTCAGCTGGCTGCCGAACTCGCGCGTATGCAGCGGGTGGCGCCAGATTTCCGTCAGCGGATTGCCGGCCAGCAGCTTGCCCTTGTGCTTGCGCAGCACGGTGGCCACCTCGGCCTGGCAGCACGGCACCAGCACGATGTGCTGCGCGCGTTTGGCCAGCGCGAAATGGATGGCATCATCGGTCGCCGTGTTGCATGCATGCAGGGCGGTGACCACATCGACAGTGGCTGGCAGTGCCGGCGACGAGATCGAATCCGCCACCGACAGGTTCAGGAACGACATCCCCGGAAAGCCCAGCCGTTTGGCCAGCGCCTGCGAGCTGGTGACCAGCTCTTCGCGCGTCTCGATGCCGAAGATATGTGACTCGTCCTTCAGGTCCTTGAAGAACAGGTCATAGAGGATGAACCCGAGATAGGACTTTCCGGCGCCATGGTCGACCAGCGAGACCGCACCCCTGGCTTCCTTGACCTCGCGCAGCAGCGGTTCGATGAACTGGAACAGGTGATACACCTGCTTGAGCTTGCGGCGGCTGTCCTGGTTCATCTTGCCGTCGCGCGTCAGGATGTGGAGCTCCTTGAGTAGCTCGATGGACTGGCCGGGGCGGACTTCGTGGTTGCTGGACATCTGGGGATCTGGATCTTGCTGCGAACTTCGGGAAAGGTCGACAGTTTACCGAAAACCCGCGCTCCCTACTTTTGTGGGCTCAAGTTCACCCGCGCCGCTGCCGTTGATCCAGGGATCACGACAAGCAGAGTTGGCGCGGATAAGGCGGGTCTTTGCGGAAAGACCCCGGGGCTGCGGGCCCAGGCCGTTCGACGCCACGATAATCAGAAAGTGGGGAGCCATGACAGCGGACGTGGGATTACGCCTGGAACTCAGCCAACCCGGTGACCAGGTAAGGGCGTGCTTCGCGCCGGAAACGGGACGCATGCCCCCCGACAGGGCCTCACTGGAATGCTTGCTCGAGGCCCATGGCTGGCAAGGGGCACGCCTCGACCAGGCCGCGGTGACCGGGTTCCTGACCCAATGCCAGCTGACCGACCGCGAGATCGATGCGGTGATTGGCGTGGTGCTCGACGGCGCCTTCGAACTTGAAATCACCGGCGACAAGCTGCGCTTGCTGATGACGCTGATGCCGCCCGAAGGGGGGCGTCCGATTGCGCCGGAAGATGTCGCGGCGGCGGCCGCTTCGATGGGCGTCGTGGCATTGCTCGATGCTGCCGCGATTGGCGTGGCGCTAGAAGCGGGGAGTTGCGAAAGCCGCGAAATTGCGCGCGGTGTGGCGCCTGTGCAAGGCGAACCGGCGCATTTCGAGAGCCTGGTGCGCAAGCCGCGGCCCGTGCAGGTGGAAAGCGAGGACGAGCGTGTGGACCTGCGGGACCTCGGCAGCCTGTTGCTGGTGAACCCCGGTACGGCGCTGATGCGGCGTACGCCCGCCAGGCCCGGCAAGGATGGCATGGACGTCCTTGGCAAGCCGATTGCCGCTGAGGTCGTTGTCGATGCGCCCTTCGCGGCGGACCTGACCGGCGTTGCCGGGGACCCCAACGATCCGAATCTGCTGCTTGCCGTGATCGCGGGCTCGCCGCGGGTGCTGCCCAGTGGCGTGATCGTCAGTCCCGTGGTCGACGTGGAGGCCGTGGACCTGCACTCGGGCAATGTCAATTTCGACGGTTCGCTACGGGTTTCGGGCGATATCCGGACTGGCATGTCGGTACGCGTGACCGGTGACGTGGTGGTCGAGGGCACCATTGAAGCGGCCCATGTCGAGGCGGGCGGCGATGTCATCGTCAAGGGCGGCATCATCGGCAAGGCGGAGACCGCGCATGGCGGCGCGCCGAACGAGATCGCCAGCGTGCGCAGCAAGGGATCGGTGCACGCGCGCTATATCCAGAATGCGATCGTCGAGGCCGCTACCGAGGTCATCGTCGAGAGCGGTATCCGGCAAAGCGATGTGTCGGCGGGCGAGCGCGTGGTGGTCGGGACCCCTACCGGTCAGGGCAGCATCAGTGGTGGGCGCACGCGCGCGCTACAGGCCGTCAATACCGCGATTCTGGGCGCGCCTGCCGGCAGTGCGACGACGGTGCAGGTGGGTTTGAACCCGTTCGCCGACGAGCAGAAGGCTGAATTGGAGGCGCGCCGGCGCAAGGTGCTCGACGACCAGGCCAAGCTGCAGCAACTGGTGGCATTCTTTGCCAAGCATCCCGAGCGCGCGCAAGGCGATGTCCGCGAAAAGGCGCGCGCGACGATGTACAAGATCAATCGCGACCTGTTCGAACTCGACGCCGAGATTGGGAAGCTGGACGAGCAGATCAAACCGTCGGACAACGCCGTGATCGGGGTCAGCCGCCGGATTCACGGCGGCGTGACACTGCAGGTCGGGCACAAGGTGCTCAAGGTCATGGAAGACAAGACCGGCGGCCAGGTGCGCGTGGTCGAGGATCGCATTTCGGTGACGTAACCGGGTGGCCGAGCAGGTGCGACCGGGACCGTGACGCGCATCGAAGCGCATCACGGCACAGCGAAACGTTACGGCCCCGGGGGTGACACGTTACGTCACGCGTAACACGGCGCCAGCAAGCGGTAACTGCGCTACGCCCCGCACGGCCCGGCATGGTCGCCGCGATGCCATGCTCCTTTCCTTATCCCGCAAGGCTTTGCGGGTTGTCCGGTAGTGCACGCAGTCGGTGTGACGTGACGCAAACTGGCAGGCACGGGGTTTGCGAAGCTTCTCGTAGTTCAACGAAACATACGGGGAGACCGACCATGACCGCACTCGTGATCGACAGCCAGCCGCTGGCCCGCCTGGGGATGCAACGAATGCTCGAACGCATGCCGGGTATTGGCGCGGTGCGCGCCATCGATCCCGCGGCAATCGTCGCGCTCGAAGCCAGCGCGGAGTTCGCGCTGGTGGTCTATGGGCTGTCGGAGGACGCCACGGACAACTGGTACCTGCTGCGCCGTCTGCACGAGGCATTGCCCAACGCGCGCATCCTGCTGCTGTCCGGCAATATCTGGCTGCGTGTGCCGGCCTCGCTGGCATCGTGCGGAGTGGCCGCGCACCTGCCGAAGTCTGCGTCGATCGAGCGCATGGAGGCCGCCCTCTTGCAGATGCTGGGCTGCGAAGAGTTCATGCCCTTGCCGGGCAGCGCCAATGATGGCTGGCGACCCGCTCACTACCCTCGCAACATCGTGTTGTAGCAGCTGTGCGCTGGCCCGTTGCCAGCACACATTGCTTCAGATGAGACAAATCAGATTTCGCGAGTGACGCGGTTTTTCCCCGCCTTTCGCATCTAGACTCCCCGTCATCCGTTGTGGATATCCGATGAAAGGAGGGAGTGACCATGGTGGCGATGACGATGACGAAGGCAAACGCAACGACTGCTGACGCAACGACGGCGAAGGCGGCGGCGAAGGTGGCGACGATGCTGGACCTGGAAACCAAAGCCGATCTTGCCGCGGTTTCGCGTGCGGCTTCTGATCCGCGGGACCGGGCGCGGCGTAGTGCCGCGGACCTGGAGGAGGCGCATCTCGATGCGGCCGCGGAACTGTTGCGGCGGCATGGACTGTCGTTGGCCGACTGCCGTGTTTCGCGCGAATGCGCAGGACTCGATGCGGTCGATGACGCTGTCCTGTATGTCGTGCAGGTGGGCGAGGGTGTCGATGTCTTCGCGCTGAACGAAGCACTGACGGCGTTGCAGTATGCGCGCGGCCTGTCGCCATCGGCACAACTCGACGTCGTGTTCGCATCATGAGTGTCGGTGCGGGTGAGATCCTTCAGTGCGCTGCTGTCATTGCGCAAGCGGCGGATGGCGAAGCCAGTTTCCGCTCCGCGATCAGTCGATGCTACTACGCGGCCTATCATGCGGCCCGCGTCTGGCATCTGGCACTGCCCATACCGGGCAGTGCCGGATATCGCAAGACCGGCAGGCACGAGACGCTGGTGACCCAGCTCTATCAGCCGGGACTCAGGCGCGAGCGTCCCGAGTACTGGCAATCGATTGCGCTGGCCCGCATGCTCAATCGTGGCAGGCTGCTGCGCCAGCAGGCGGACTATCGCACCGAGATGGATGTGGATCGCGACCAGATGCTGGGGGCGCTGGCGAATAGCGCGGCGATCGTGAGGCAGTGCGGTGCGTGATTGCGACCAAAGCAACCAGAGAAACCAAAGTACCAAAGTACCAAAGCAAAAAGGGCAACCCGGATGGGTTGCCCTTTCTACTTCAAGTGGTGCCGGAGATAGGAGTCGAACCTACGACCTTCGCATTACGAATGCGCTGCTCTACCAACTGAGCTACACCGGCGAAATCTTCACTTGCTACTTAACCTGCTACAACAAAACCTGTCCTACCCTGAGCTTGTAAGCCTGTTTCGCGGCGTTTGCTGCGAATCGGATAGAGCCCGCAATACTAGCAGCGAGTTCCGGGTTTGTGAAGCCCTTCATGCAGGTTTTTGTGAAATCCCGCCGAGGCTAACCGTCGGACATCGCTGCGGCAGCCAGGGCAGCGCTGCAACAACAGGCGTAAGGATCGCACGAGTCGTGCAAATGGGATCAAGCAAAAAGGGGGCGACTTCGCCCCCTTTTCAGTATTGACCGCCCGCGGGTCAGAACTTGTGGCGCAGGCCTGCCATCACACCGACGCGGCTGCCGTGGCCATAGAACGGGGTCTGGAACGTCGATTGGGCTCCCAGCGTGCGCCATGCATCGGTCAGCGTCGTGTAGTCGGCTTCCAGGTAGACGTCGGTGCGCTTGCTGAATGCATAGTCGAGCATCAGGGCGCCGGTGAAGCGGTTGCCGGAATCATTGCCATGCTTGAGGTGGTCATAGGTGCCGATCGCGATCATCGACCATGCCTGATTGAACGCATACTTTGCGCCGAGGTAGCCGGCCTGGTTCTTGTAGCCTGCGTTGTCGACGTTGCTGTTCGTGTAGCCAAGGTAGATCGTTGCGGGACCCGCCGTATACGTGCCGCCGAGTGTCCAGACCTTCTGGTCGCTGACCGGCACCGTAGTGCCGTAGTAGGTCGTGGTGTCCTTCATGATCTGATAGCCGCCGGCGAACATGAACGGTCCGTTGGCATAGGTCAGGCTCCCGCCGGTCGACGACGACGCGGCGACGCTGCCCGGCTGCTCGCCGAATGCATGCTGTGCGGCAACGGTGAAGCCGCCGAACTTGCCGACGTACTTGATCATATTGTCCTGACGGACGCCGCCTGTGTAGTTGCCGCCCTGGAAGCCGACGATGGCCAGGTTGGCCAGCGCCATCGCGTCGTAGCTGGCGATGACTTCGTGAATGACCGTGAACTGCCGCCCCAGCGTGACCGTGCCGAAGTCGCCTTGCAGCCCGACATACGCCTTGCGTCCGAACAGGCGGTTGCCTTGCAGGCTCTGTCCGGCATCAGGCGAGAAGCCCGATTCGAGTACGAACAACGCCTGGTAGCCGCGGCCCAAGTCCTCTACGCCATACATGCCCCAACGGCTGCCGGTCAGCACGCCGTCAGTCATCTGCAACTTGCCGTTGCCGGCTGCGCTTTCATTGGTGGTGTAGCGGATCGTGGTGTCGACAATGCCGTAGAGCGTGACATTGGACTGGGCCTGAGCCGATGCCGGGGCACCAATGGCGGTCAGGGCTGCTGCGGCGACGACGGGCGCTAGGGCTCGTTTCATGGTTTGGGTCTCCATCCTGGCTTCGTTATTACGTTATGGGTATGGCTGCGGAATGGCCGGTGCCGAATGCTCTTTGACTTCTGCTGCGTCTGGCTCGGGCATTACCTTCACCGGCGTGCATGAGTGGCGCGAGGCATGACGTGCCGCGCGCCGGGACGGTCAGTTCAAATCGATTGGGAAAGGCAATCAAAATGGCCAAATGTCCTATGACATCGTACCTTACAGAAAAATAACAAGGCAAGACATACGATGAGACATTGCATTGGGAACAACACTAGAGGGTGCCGTCGAATGTGTTGATGGATTCACTCCGGCGTTATATTTATGGCTTTCCAACGAATACTCACGCATCGCAGCATTTCGTGGGCAAGCTGATTCCTTTAATCGGCCCAGCTGCCTTGGTCGCCTTGAATACCATGCTGGATAAGGCTGTGTGGGTGTGTAGCGAGCCTGTAATGCAGCATTGATATGCTGGTTATCTAACCCAAATGAGTAAATAAGCTGCGGCGCAGCAATTAACGTCTACTTGTCTGCAACTTAAAACTTCTAGGGAATTCACCGAGACGAGTGGACCTTGACCGAAGCCGGGTGCGCGATTAGATTCCAGTTGCGTTGTATGACGACGGATCAATAGACCGATCAATAACACCTAATCCAGTCACTTGTGCGCGTGGCATCGATCGCGCGCGTCTATGCAGCCGACATATGTCCCAGAACTTCCAGGACCCGCTTGACGGCGTCCAGACCCGTTGCCATCGCATTCTGCTGACCGGCGCCGCCGGCAATCTCGGCAAGGTGCTGCGTGATCGGCTGAAGCGGTATGCCGATGTGGTGCGCATCTCCGATATTGCCAACCTTGGCGAGGTGCGAGACCAGGAAGAGGCGGTCACCTGCGACCTGTCCGATCCAGCGGCAGTACACGCGCTGGTGGAGGGCGTCGATGCGATCGTGCATCTCGGGGGCGTTTCCGTGGAGCGTCCGTTCGAGGAGATCCTGCCGGCCAATATCCAGGGCACCTACAACCTGTATGAAGCGGCGCGCCGCCATGGCGTTCGCCGCATCGTGTTTGCCAGTTCGAATCATGTCATCGGCTACTACAGGCAGGGCGAGGTGCTCGATGCCGATACGCCGGCAAAGCCCGACGGCTACTACGGATTGAGCAAGGCGTTTGGCGAGCAACTGGCCAGCTTCTATAGCGACCGTCATGGCATCGACACCGTGGCGCTGCGCATCGGCTCATCGTTCCCGGAAGCCAAGGACCGCCGCATGCTCGTGACGTGGCTCGGCTACGACGACCTTGAGCAGTTGATCAAGCGCGCGCTCTTCGTGCCCAAGGTGGGCTTCCTGATCGTCTACGGTGCCTCGGCGAACCGGGATAGTTGGTGGGATAACAGCAAGGCGGCTCGCCTTGGCTTTGCGCCGGTGGAGTCTTCTGAACAGTTCCGCGCGAAGGTGGAATCGGTACCGCCGCTGCCGGCGGACGATCCCGCCGGCTGGTACCAGGGCGGGGCCTTCGTCAAGGCTGGCCCGTTTGGCGATGAGCGCGGCTGAGCAGGGATCAGGCACGATGAGCGATACCATTGAACGCATCGGCAACATGCGCTGCGGCGTCGGCGAGAGCCCGGTGTGGCATGCCGGCGAAGCCAGCCTTTACTGGACCGATATCCCGCAGCGCACGCTGTGGCGTTTCGATCCGTCCACCGGAAATACCGATCATTGGGCCATTCCCGAAATGGCCGGCTGCATGGCGATGACCGCCGATGGCGGTTGGCTGCTGGCGATGGAAAGCGGTCTGTTCCGCATCGGCCGGCTGGTGCCTGGGCAGGCCGCGCCGGCACCGCAACGGGTGGCAACAGTGCGTCACAGCCACGACGGCATGCGATTCAACGACGGCCGCTGCGATCGGCAAGGGCGCTTCTGGGCCGGGACCATGGTGATGGACATGTCGCTGGCCGCCACCGACGGCAAGCTCTACCGCTATGACGCGCGCAGCGGTGCGCTGGACATGATCCGCGACGAGATGATCACGCCGAACGGGCTGGCCTTCAGTCCCGATGGACGCACGATGTATGTATCGGACTCGCACCCGGCACGGCAGGCGGTGTGGGCCTACAACTATGACGTCGACAGCGGCACGCCGTCCAATGGCCGGCTGTTTATCGACATGAATCTTTATCCGGGCCGACCCGATGGCGCGGCGATGGACGAGGATGGCTGCTACTGGATCTGCGGCAACGACGCCGGCCAGGTGCATCGCTTCACGCCAGACGGCCGGCTCGATCGCAGCATGGCCGTACCGTTCGCCAAGCCGGCCATGTGCGCGTTTGGCGGCCGCGCGCTGGATACCCTCTATGTCACGTCGATTCGCACCGACGATGCCGATCCGCTGTCGGGCGCCGTGGTGGCATTGCGCCCCGGTGTGCGCGGCGTGCAGGAGCCTGTGCTGCGCGAATGAAGCTGTTTCGAATCATGGTCCGCCGAGCCAGGCGGACCAGAGCATTGTGTTGACTGAAAACGAAAAAACCTGGAGGCAAGACACATGTTTCAACATCGTTTCGCGCGTACCCGCCTGGGTACCCTGATGGCCGCACTTGCTACGGCCGTGGCGTTGCCGGTCGGCGTGCACGCCGCGGAATTCCGGTCCGCCGACATCCACCCCGATGACTATCCGACCGTGCAGGCCGTGCGCTACATGGGCGATCTGCTCAAGCAGCGCTCGAACGGCAAGATGTCGGTCAAGGTATTTGCGCAAGGTTCGCTTGGCAGCGAGAAGGATGCCATCGAACAGACCAAGATCGGTGCACTGTCGATGGTGCGCGTGAACTCGGCCGCGATGAACAATATCTGCGAAGCGACCATCGTGCCGACCATGCCGTTCCTGTTCCGCTCCACCGAACACATGCGTCATGTGCTGGACGGCCCGATCGGTGAGGACATCCTGAAGTCGTGCGAGAAGAACGGCTTTATCGGGCTGGCCTGGTATGACAGCGGCTCGCGCTCGATGTACACCACCAAGCGTCCGATCCGCTCGCTGGCCGATGCGAAGGGCATGAAGATCCGTGTTCAGCAATCCGATCTCTGGGTGTCGCTGCTCGAAGCCATGCATGCCAATGCCACGCCGATGCCGTGGGGCGAGGTCTACACCGCGCTGAAGACCGGGCTGGTCGATGGCGCCGAGAACAACTGGCCCAGCTACGAGAGCTCGCGCCAGTTCGAAGTGGCCAAGTACTACTCGCTGACCGAGCATTCGATGGCGCCCGAGATGCTGATGTTCTCGAAGGTGGCATGGGATCGCCTGTCGAAGGAAGACCAGGCCATGGTGCGCCAGGCAGCCAAGGATTCGGTGCCGTACATGCGCAAGCTGTGGGACGAGCGCGAACAGAAGTCGCGCAAGCTGGTGGAGGCTGCGGGCGTACAGATCATCCCGGTGGACAAGAGCTCGTTCCAGGCCGCGATGAAACCCGTCTACGACCGCTTCATCACCAGCGCGCAGATGAAGGACCTGGTGCGCCGCACGCAGGAAACGAAGTAACGCCGCCTGGAATCCATCATGCTTTCGCCATCCCCTACGCCGGCCGCGCCGGCGGATGGCGCGCACGGTCCCGCCGCCGACGCGGCGACCGTGCGCGCCAGTTTCTACACGCGCTTCTGCGCGGCGCTGGCCCGTGGTTGTCTCGGGCTTGGCATCTTCGGTCTCGTGCTGCTCGTTATCGCGGTGCTCTACCAGGTTTTTGGCCGCTATGTGCTCAATGACACGCCGACCTGGGCGGAATCCGCGGCCATGCTGCTGGTCTTGTACGTGACCATGTTCGGCACCGCCGTAGGCGTGCGCGATGCCGGTCATATTGGCCTGGAGTCGTTGCTGATCCTGCTGCCAGAGCGGCTGCGCACCAAGCTCGAAATCCTGATTCATGCACTGGTGGGCGCGTTCGGCGCGGTGATGGCCTACAACTGCGCATTCCTGGCGCTGTCCGTCGCTGACTACAAGCTGCCCACGCTCGGTATCTCGGAAGGCTGGCGCTATGTGCCGCCGGTTATCGCCGGGGTGCTGATCGTGCTGTTTTCGATCGAACATATCATTGCGGTGCTGAAAGGCACGGAAGTGGAGCCGGCATGGCACTGATCATTCTCACCGTCTGCTTCTTCGGCTTCCTGATCCTCGGGGTACCCGTTGCGTTTGCCATTGGCCTGTCGGCAGTGGCTACCATCCTCTACGAAGGCCTGCCGCTGGCGGTGGTGTTCCAGCAGATGACCTCCGGCATGAACGCGTTCTCGTTCCTGGCCATTCCGTTCTTCATCTTCGCGGGCGAACTGATGCTGTATGGCGGCATTGCCGACCGTATCGTCAACTTCGCCAAGTCGATGGCCGGCCATGTGCGCGGCGGCCTGGGCATGTCGAACGTGGTGGCGTGTACGCTGTTCGGTGGCGTGTCGGGCTCGCCGGTGGCGGACGTATCGGCGATGGGCGCGGTGATGATCCCGATGATGAAGCGCGAGGGTTATCACGCGGACTACGCGGTCAACGTGACCACGCATGCGGCACTGGTGGGCGCGCTGATGCCGACCAGCCACAACATGATCATCTACACGCTGGCCGCGGGCGGCAAGGTATCGATTGCCGCGCTGATCCTGGCCGGTGTGCTGCCGGCGCTGATCCTGACCATCTGCAACCTGGCTGCCGCGTACTTCGTGGCACGCAGCCGTGGGTATCCGGCTGGCAAATTCCCCGGTTGGGAAATCGTTGGGCATTCGCTGGCTGCGGCACTGCCGGGTCTGTTCGTGGTGGTATTGATCCTCGCTGGCATCCTGTCGGGCGTATTCACGGCCACCGAATCGGCCGCCGTGGCGGTGCTGTATGCGCTGACACTGACGGTGTTCCTGTACCGGTCGCTGACGCGGCAACAGTTCATCAAGGCCGCGGCCAAGGCGGTGAAGACCACTGGCGTGGTGCTGCTGCTGATCGGCATCTCGGCCACTTTCGGCTACATGATCAGCCTCTATGGCGTGGCCGAACTTACGGGGCAGTTCCTGAGTTCGGTGTCGACCAGTCCGTGGATGATCTTCCTGATGGTGAACGTGATGCTGTTCATCCTGGGCACGTTCCTGGACATGGCCGCGACCATCCTGATCTGCACGCCGATCTTCCTGCCCATCTGCATGCACTACGGTATGAGCCCGGTGCAGTTCGGCATGCTGATGCTGATCAACTGCGCGCTGGGTTTGAACACACCACCCGTAGGTACCACGCAGTTCGTTGGCTGCGCCATCGGCGGCGTGTCGGTGGGGCAGGTCATGAAGACCATCTGGCCGTTCTATGGCGCATTGCTGGCAGCGCTGCTGCTGGTCACGTATGTGCCGGCATTCTCGCTGTGGCTGCCCGAAACGCTGTTGAAGTGATGTACCTTGTTTGATCCGCTGGCCCTCACCCCGCTATTGGTTTTCTCCCCTCTCCCGCATGCGGGAGAGGGGCGGGGGAGAGGGCCAGCCGTCGATGAATGACCACGCATGTCCTGGCTCCAGACTACCCCCTCCCACACGCTCCGCGCCGGCCCCCACACCCTGACCGTGGTACCCACCGCAGGCGGCCGCATGGCCTCGCTGCGCACCACGCGTGCCGATGGCAATCCAGTGGAATGGTTGGCGCCGTTACCGTTGGAGCAAGGCTTCGATGCGTTCCAGTGGCCCAAGGCCGGCAGCTATCCGCTACTGCCTTTCTCGAACCGCATCCGCGAAGGCCGTTTCAACTGGCATGGCCAGCAGGTCGAGTTGCCCGCGCATCCGGGGCAGGCCCATGCCATGCACGGGTTTGGCCATGTGCGCGCATGGACCGTAGCGGAGCAGGGCGATGATCGGATCCTGATGACGCTGCGGCATGAGCCGTCGGGTAGTGACTGGCCGTGGCCAGTCTTCGCCGAGCAGTCCCTCAGGCTGACGGACGAAGGCCTCGATGCAGTCATGACGATCCGCAACGGCGGTGATACGACAATGCCCGTCGGCGGTGGCTTTCATCCTTTCTTTGCTCGCGTGCCCGGATTGCGCATTCAGTTCGATGCCGCCCATATATGGCCCGCCGATGCAGGTGGCGTGGCCACCGGGCGCAGCGCAGTGGGTGCGCGCGAGAGCTTCCTGCGTGAACGCAACCTGCCGGAGTCGGACTTCAGCATTTACTACGGTGGCTGGAAGCGCTTCGCTACGCTCAAGCGCCCCGATGGCGCCATGCTGACGATCCGCGCGGGAGAAGGGCTTGACCACCTTGTGCTGCACGCACCGGGTGGCTGCGATTTCGTTTGCCTGGAGCCGGTCTCGCATGTGGCCGATGCGGTCAACCTGGCTGCGCGCGGCTGGGAGGGCACCGGTTTGCGAGTGCTGGAGCCGGCTGCATCGGTGACATGGCGCATGCAGTGGCACCTTGCCGCATGAGTGCCGCGTGAATGCAAACAGGGCGCCGCAGCGCCCTGTTTGCATCGAGATCCCGATCGTGATCAGGACTTCGCGGCTTCTTCCTGGTGGTAGCGCGTGGCGCGATCCACTTCGTTCTTCGAGCCCAGGATCACCGACACACGCTGGTGCAGCTTGGTCGGTTGCACGTCCAGGATGCGCTCGTGGCCATTGGTGGCCGCGCCGCCGGCCTGCTCGACCAGGAATGCCATCGGGTTGGCTTCATACATCAGGCGCAGCTTGCCTGGTTTCTCCGGCTCGCGCTTGTCCCACGGATACATGAAGATGCCGCCGCGCGTCAGGATACGGTGCACGTCGGCCACCATCGACGCAATCCAGCGCATATTGAAGTTCTTGCCGCGCGGGCCTTCGTCACCGGCCAGGCATTCGTCGATGTACTTGCGCACCGGCGGGGCCCAGTGGCGCATATTGGACATGTTGATCGCGAATTCCTTGGTGTCTTCCGGGATCTTCACATCCGACTGCGTCAGCACGAAGCTGCCTGCCTCGCGGTCCAGCGTGAACATGTGCACGCCATTGCCAACGGTCAGCACCAGCGTGGTTTGCGGGCCATACACCGCGTAACCGGCAGCTACCTGATGCGTGCCCGGCTGCATGAAGTCGCTTTCGGTCACGGTCTGGCCCGGCTTGGGCATGTGCAGCACCGAGAAGATCGTGCCGATGGACACGTTCACATCGATGTTCGACGAACCATCGAGCGGATCGAACAGCAGCAGGTATTCGCCCTTCGGATAGCGGTTCGGGATCTCGTAGAACGAGTCCATTTCCTCGGAAGCCATGGCCGCCAGGTGACCGCCCCATTCGTTGGCGTCGAGCAGCACTTCGTTGGCGATCACGTCGAGCTTCTGCTGCGTTTCGCCCTGGACGTTGCCAGTGCCGGCCGAGCCCAGCACGCCCGCGAGGGCGCCCTTGCTGACGGCGTTGGAAATGGCCTTGCAGGCACGCGCAACCACCTCGATCAGCAACCGGAGCTCCGGCTGGATCGTATTGTGCTTGCGCTGCTCCTCGACCAGATAACGGGTGAGGCTGATGCGTGTCATGGTGGGGTTCTCCTTGGATGGCCGCCATTCTACAGGTCCGGCGCTACGGACAGGCCGTTTCGGCGCTGTCCGTGGGCGGTATGCGGTCAGCTGGCCAGTGCCTTGCTGACGATCTCGCGTACGTCGCGCGACAGCGTAGAACTGGCTGCCACCTGTTCCAGCGCGGCGCGCATGCGGTCGCGCAGCGGGATTTCATACTTCTGCCAGCGATCCATCACTCGCGCCAGACGCGCCGCCACCTGTGGATTGATGGCGTCCAGCGCCAGGACCTGTTCGGCCCAGAACTGGTAACCGGAGCCATCCTCGGCATGGAACTGGGCCGGGTTGCCCGAGCAGAAGCTGAAGATCAGCGAACGCGCCCGGTTCGGGTTGCGCAGGTTGAACGCCGGGTGCTCCATCAGCGCGCGCACGGTCCCGATCGTGCGCTTGCCCGCGTGCGGGCCCACCTCGCCGCGCTGCATGCCCTGCAGAGAGAACCACTTGTCGATGACCAGCGCGTCGGTCTCGAAGCGCTCGTAGAAATCGGCCAGGGCGTGCTCGCGGCCCGGCGCGAAGCTGTTGACCAGTGCCGACAGCGCCGCGAAACGGTCGGTCATGTTGTCGCTCTGCTGGTAATGACGGTCGGCCAGCGCCTGCATGTCGGCGTCGCCACTGTCTGCCAGGTAGCCCAGCGCCAGGTTGCGCAGTGCGCGTTTGGCCATCGAGTCGGCATCGGGGCTATAGGCGCCCGGCGTTTCATTGGCCTGGTAGGCGGCCAGCCATTCGGCCCGGAGCGCGCGGGCCAGGCCCTCGCGCAGGAACAGGCGCGCGCGATGGATTGCCGCCGGATCGGCCACGCCCATGCGTTCGGCCAGGTACGCTTCCGCGGGCAGCATCAGCGCCTGTTCGCGGAACGCCGGGTTCAGCGTGCCATCGGTCAGTACCGTACGGAATGCCGTAACCAGCGCGGGGTCGAGCTTCAGCTCACGGTTGGCCTGTACGTCGCCAACCAGTTGCAGCAGCGCGCGGGTGGCCAGGCGCTGGCCCGCTTCCCAACGGTTGAATGCATCGCTGTCGTGCGCGAGCAGGAATGTCAGCTCGGCATCGCTGTACTCATGGTCGACGATCACCGGCGCGGAAAAATTCCGCAGCAGCGATGGCAACGGCGCCTTGTCGCCACGCGGCAGGTTCACGAAGCGGAACGTCTGCTCCGCCTGCGTGAAATCGAGCACGCGCGTGGTGCCATCGGCCTGGGCTTCACTGTCCAGTTGCAACGGCAGGTCGTTGCCTTCGGCATCGATCAGGCCCAGCGCGAACGGAATGTGGAAGGGTTGCTTGTCCGGCGCACCGGCGCGCGTCTCGATGCCGACCTTGGGGCAGCGCTGCGCCAGCGTCAGCGTGAGCACGCCGGCGGCGCCATCCCATTGGGTCTTGGCGGAGACCACGGGCGTGCCGGCCTGGCTGTACCAGAGACCGAACTGCGTCAGGTCGCGGCCGTTGGCATCGGCCATCGCGGCGCGGAAATCGTCGCAGGTCACGGCCTGGCCATCATGGCGCCTGAAGTACAGGTCCATGCCCTTGCGGAAGCCGTCGCGACCCAGCAGCGTCTGGTACATGCGTACCACTTCGGCGCCTTTCTCGTAGACCGTGACGGTGTAGAAATTGTTGATTTCCTCGTAGCTGTCGGGCCGTACCGGGTGGGCCATCGGGCCGGCATCCTCGGGGAACTGCACCTGGCGCAGTACGCGTACGTCCTCGATGCGCTTGACCGCGCGGCCCGATTCCGAGCCCATCATGTCGGCCGAGAATTCCTGGTCGCGGAAAACGGTCAGGCCTTCCTTGAGCGACAACTGGAACCAGTCGCGGCAGGTCACGCGGTTGCCGGTCCAGTTGTGGAAGTACTCGTGTGCCACCACCGATTCGATATTGGCAAAGTCGACGTCGGTCGCGGTCTGCGCATTGGCCAGCACATACTTCGTATTGAAGATGTTGAGGCCCTTGTTCTCCATCGCGCCCATGTTGAAGTCGCCCACGGCGACGATCATGAAGCGGTCCAGATCGAGCTCCAGCCCGAAGCGCCGTTCGTCCCAGCGGATCGAGTGGATCAGTGAGTCCATCGCATGGCGCGTCTTGTCGAGATCCTGCGGCTCCACCCACACCTGCAGCAGCTTTTCCTTGCCGGATGCCGCCACGATCTTTTCCTCGATCCGTTCAAGCTTGCCGGCCACCAGTGCGAACAGGTAAGACGGCTTGCGGAACGGGTCTTCCCAGACGGCTTCGTGGCGGCCATCGGGCAGGTCGCGCTCCGACAGCAGGTTGCCGTTGGACAGCAATACCGGGCAGGCCGCGCGGTCGGCACGCAGCGTCACGCGGTAGGTGGTCATCACGTCGGGCCGGTCCAGGAAGTACGTGATGCGGCGAAAGCCCTCGGCCTCGCACTGCGTGAAGAAATTGCCATTCGACACATACAGGCCGGACAGCGTGGTATTGGCAGCGGGGTTGCAGGCAACGGTGATTTCCAGGGTGCCCTGGGCCGGCAGGCCGGTCAGCGCCAGCGTGTCGTCTGCCTGGGAAAATCCGCTGAATGGCTGGCCGTCCAGCTTGATCCCGACCAGTTCGAGTGCTTCGCCGCTCAGTACCAGCGGGGCATCGGCCGCACCGGTACGCTGGAGCTTAAGCGTACTGGTGACGATGGTGCGCTGCGGATCGAGGTCGAGCACGAGGTCGACATGGTCGATGGCAAAAGCGGGCGGAGTATAGTCCTTGCGATAGACGGTAACGGGCGTGTCGGTGCGCAGCATGGAGGAATCCTGTCTTCGGGTGACCGGGGGCGGCGGGCCATGCGGGAGACGGCCCTGAAGCCCCCATTGTAGCCAAGGGGGTGGCGGCATGCGCCGCGTCAATCTTCATGCGGGAATTCGAGCGCGCCGTTCCTGTCTGAGGAAACGTGAGCAAACCAAGAATAACGAGGTATCGCGATGTGGCAAGCTGTGCGGATGTGGGGAAGAAAAGGTGGGAGATGGGCGCTGGTCGCGCTCGGTGCGCTGTGGCTGGCCGGTTGCGCCAGTACGGTTACCACCGAGGTGACATCGTTCCGTGAGGCCAACTGGTCCGACAATGCGCCGCGCACCTATGCGTTCGAGCACACGCCGCAACAGGAAGCCCAGCTCGATCGCCAGACCTACGAGGCGTGGCTGGCCCAGGTGCTGTCCGGTGTGGGATTCGAGCAGGTGCCGCCGAAACAGGCCCGCTACCTGGTGACGATGGACTACGACGCGGCCCCGGGCTTCGTGCGCGTGGCGGAGACCGTCTATCCGGATCCGTGGTACGGCCCCTGGGGGCCGTACTATGGTCCCTATGGCTGGTACCGGCCTTGGGGGCCATATGGCTGGGGGCCGGGCTACTGGCCGCCCCAGACCGTGGTGCGGGATGTGCCGGTCACGTTCTCGAGCCTGCGCGTCTTTTTCAAGGACGCGGCCAGCGGCAGGCGGGTCTACCAGGTGACCGCGCAGAACACGACCGAAGGCGGCAGCCTGACGGCCGTGATGCCTTACATGATCCGCAGTGCATTCACGGGTTTTCCCGGTGAGAGCGGCCGGCCGCGGCGGGTGACGCTCGAAGTGGAGAAGGACAGGAAGCCCTAGAAGGCCCTGGCAAACCACCAGCCGGTTTCCGCATGCAATCGTCGACATTCGTCGACGATTTTGCTTTGCCAATGAGACGAAATTAGTTTTCACTATAAAGGCCCGCCGCAGCAGGATGCCTGGGCTAGAATGGCTCCTCGATTTTTTTCGCGTTCTCTTTCCGGACAAGCAGAATGAGCAGCAAGACCAGCGGTGATGCACCGCAACATGCCCCCAACAGCCCCGAAGAACAACTGCGTCTGGCCGCGCTGGAATACCACCGCAGCCCGACCAAGGGGAAGATCCAGGTAACGGCCACCAAGGCGCTGTCGAACCAGCGTGACCTGTCGCTGGCGTACTCGCCGGGCGTGGCATACGCCTGCGAGGAAATCCACAAGGATCCGGCGATGGCCGCCGAGTACACCTCGCGTGGCAACCTCGTGGCGGTGATTACCAACGGCACCGCGGTGCTGGGTCTGGGCGACATCGGCCCGCTGGCCGGCAAGCCGGTGATGGAAGGCAAGGGTTGCCTGTTCAAGAAATTTGCCGGCATCGACGTGTTCGACATCGAACTCGACGCGCGTGATCCGGACAAGATCGTTGAGATCGTGGCCGCGCTGGAGCCGACGCTCGGCGGCGTGAACCTCGAGGACATCAAGGCGCCCGAGTGCTTCTACATCGAGAAGAAGCTGCGCGAGCGCATGAACATTCCGGTCTTCCACGACGACCAGCACGGCACGGCCATTATCTCGGCCGCGGCGCTGCTGAATGGCCTGAAGGTCGTGGGCAAGGAAATCGGCAAGGTCAAGCTGGCGGTCTCGGGTGCCGGTGCCGCGGCGATTGCCTGCCTGGACACGATGGTGAGCCTGGGCGTGAAGCGCGAGAACGTCTTCGTGGTCGACTCGAAGGGCGTGATCTTCCAGGGCCGCGATGCGAACATGGAGGCCAACAAGGCCCGCTATGCGCAGGACACCTCGGCCCGTACGCTGGCCGATATCGTCAAGGACGCCGACGTCTTCCTGGGTTGCTCCACGGCGGGCGTGCTGACTGGCGACATGGTCAAGACCATGGCCGACAAGCCAATCATCCTGGCGCTGGCCAACCCGGAACCGGAAATCCGTCCCGAAGTGGCCAAGGCCGCGCGTCCGGACTGCATTATCGCCACGGGCCGTTCGGATTATCCGAACCAGGTGAACAACGTGCTGTGCTTCCCGTACATCTTCCGCGGCGCGCTCGATTGCGGTGCCACGAAGATCACGGAAGAGATGAAGCTGGCCTGCGTGAAGGCGATTGCCGAACTGGCCGAAGCCGAACTGAACGACGCAGTCGCGGCAGCCTACGGTGGCCGCGAACTGAAGTTCGGCCCCGACTACATCATCCCGACGCCGTTCGACCAGCGCCTGATCGAGAAGATCGCGCCGGCGGTGGCCAAGGCCGCGGAAGAGTCCGGTGTGGCCACGCGCCCGATCAAGGACCTGGAAGCGTATCGCCAGCAACTGACGAGCTACGTCTACCACACCGGCCTGATCATGAAGCCGGTGTTCTCGGCCGCCAAGGCCAACCCGAAGCGTGTTGCCTACGCCGAGGGCGAGGAAGAGCGCGTGCTGCGCGCGGTGCAGGGCGTGGTGGACGAAGGCCTGGCCAAGCCGATCCTTATCGGTCGTCCGCACGTGATCCAGATGCGCATCGAGAAGGCCGGCTTGCGCCTGCGTCCCGGTGTCGACTTCGAGCTGATCAATCCGGAAGACGATCCGCGCTATCGCGCCTATCACGAGGAATACCATGCGCTGCGTGGCCGTGACGGCGTGACGCCGGACATGGCCAAGGTGGCGCTGCGCCGTTCGAACACGCTGATCGGCACGATGCTGATGCACATGGGCGATGCCGATGCACTGCTGTGCGGCACCGTGGGCCGCTTCGAGGCGCATCTCGAGCATGTACGCGACGTGATCGGCCTGGCCCCGGATGCCAAGGTGTTCGCGGCCATGAATGCGCTGATGCTCGAAAAGCATACGCTGTTCATTACCGATACGTTCGTCAACGACGAGCCGAGCGCCGAGGAACTGGCCGCTATCACGCAGCAGGCGGCAAAGGAAATCGCGCGCTTCGGCCTGCATCCGAAGGTCGCGATGATGTCGCACTCGATGTTCGGTTCCTCGAACCGTCCGTCGGCACGCAAGATGCGCGAAGCGGCAGCGATCCTGGCCCGCGTGGCGCCTGAACTGGAAGTGGAAGGCGAAATGCAGGGCGATGCGGCGCTGGACGAAGACGTGCGCCGTCACTTCCTGCCGAACACGAAGCTGGCCGGCAGCGCCAACCTGCTGGTGATGCCGACGCTGGACGCCGCCAACATCGCGTTCAACCTGCTCAAGATGACGGGCGGGCAGGGCGTGACGGTGGGCCCGATCCTGCTGGGCGCGGCCAAGCCGGTGCATATCCTGAACCCGCAAGCCACTACCCGCCGTATCGTCAACATGACGGCCGTGGCCGTGGCGGAGTCGAGCGCGATCCGCTAAGCGCGATTGCGGCATCAGATCTGCAGACGCTGCAGATCTGATGGTCAAAAAAAGAATCGGGCCGCGTCTGCGGCCCGATTCTTTTGTCGGTGCGCTGGCACGTCTGCCGGGGTGTCAGCGCGTCGGCGGGTCAGTACGCACGGTCGTGCGCATCGCCTTTCGCCATTACAGCAGCTATTGCAGCACGTTGTACTGCTCCCGCATTACCACGATGATCGAACGGGCCGCGGCCATCTGCAATGCCAGATCGTTGAAGGTTTCCTCGCGAAAATCGACCTCAGCGCTCCAGTTGCAACCCGTATGGTCTGGCTGGTGCACACGCATCGCGTGCAATTCCGCCTCGCCACATTCCGGATTGTTATCCAGGCACTGGCTCAGGATAGCCATCAGTTCCGATCGGGATTTCACATAGCGCCGCATGCGTCACCTCACTCGTCCTGTTTTACGTGGTCCGGCACACAGTCCGGAAAACCAATCTAGGTATAAGCGGGGGCAGTCGCCAATTGAATCCGTCTATGGAGCAAAGGCTTCCCATCTTGCTGCAGGTGCGCAATTTCACGTTGCGGCGCAGCATTGTGGCGCATGCGGAGCGTTGCGCGCATAAAAAAAGCCTGCCGCGAAGGCAGGCTTTCAGGGGCGCTGTAACGCGATCAGAACTTGTGGCGGACGCCGACGCCGAAGCTGTCGCCGTGCTCAAGACCCGTGATCTTGTCGTAGTAGTAGGCCGCGTACACGTCGGTACGCTTCGACAGGTTGTAGTCGTAGGCCAGCGCGAACGTGTTGCGCTTGAAGCTGGCCACGTCGTTCAGCGTCTTGTCGTAGGCGTACGAAGCCAGCACGTTGCCGGCGCCGACCGGCACCGACGCGCCGACCTGGCCGTTCATGTGCTTGATGTCGCCGTTGGCGTTGGCGTTGACATTGGTCTTGATGTACTGGCCTTGCAGGAATACCTTCACGACCTTGAAGTCGTACGAGGCGCCGGCCTGCACCGCGGTCTGCTTGTCGAAACCGGTCAGGAACGCATTGGTGGTCTGGTTGGTCAGGTCGAACGGCGTGTTGTCGAACTTGACCTGCTGGACCGCGGCCGTGGCAGCGAAGTTGCCAGAGAAGTAGGTCACATTGCCGCCCCACTTGTTCTTGCTGTTGTTGCCGGCCGATTCACCGAAGCTGTAGATGAAGTTGGCGGTCAGGCCGCCGAAGTTCGGCGTCGAGTACACCAGCGAGTTGTTCCAGCCCGAATCGCCGATGATGCCCGGATCGAACACACGGCCGTTGTTGGCGGTGAAGTACGTGTGGAAGATCATCGGGCTGAATACGTACGAGTCAACCAGCGGGTTGAACAGGATCGTCGACACGAAGTACGGCGTCGTGTTGCGACCCAGCTTCAGCGCACCATAACGCTCGTTCTGCAGGCCGACGTAGGCGTTGCGGCTGAACATCGAGTCGCCATTGAAACGGCCCATGCTGCCGCTGTCGGTGCGGAAGAAGCCGTTCAGGTCGAAGATGGCCTTGGTGCCCATGCCCAGGTCCTCGGCACCCTTGATGCCCCAGTACGAAGTTTGCATGCCACCCGAGTTCGCCACGAAAGCGCGATCTGCGCTGCCCGGGCTCTTGATGCCACCGACGAACATATCAGCCTGGCCGTACAGCGTGACGCTGGACTGGGCCATGGCTGCGCCGGAAAAAAGGGTGGCCGCGATTGCCGCCAGCTTGAGAGCCGGCTTGTACTGCTTCTTCATTTGTAAGACCTCCGTGGTTGTGATGCTGCTCAGAACGTTTTCTTGTGTGCCGGAACCCTGCTGGGTCTTCTTCTGGTTCGTCCCTCGGCCGCGCACGGAAGTCTGTCAGTGCAGTGGGGACCGGCGCGGCCGGGGTACGAATTTGACAGCGATGTTTCTTCGCCTAACGTTGCTGAATTTCTCTCTCTCTCTTTACCGCTGTAGATTTTTTCAGGCGGATACTAAGTCGTTCAGGCGGAACTGCGCAATGCGATGAATCTGGTTGATGCAAGTTTGCAACTCGACAGCTGGCTCGTTGTCGAGACGACTTGCAAAAGCGTCGATGATGCCGTGACGGTCATAGCCACGCACGGCCAGGATGAACGGGAAGCCGAACTTCTGGTTGTACGCGGCATTCAGTGCCTGCAGGCGCTGGAATTCCTCGGGCGTGCATTGGTCGAGTCCCGCGCCGGCCTGCTCGCGCGTGGATTCCGCGGTCAGCTCGCCGCGTACCGCGGCCTTGCCGGCGAGCTCCGGGTGAGCGCGCACGAGTTTCAACTGCGCTTCCTGCCCCGCTGCATCGACCACGCCGCGCAGGGTGGCCGCGAGTTCGGCGGCATTGGCGAACGGGCGCTGGCGCGCGGCCGCTTCGGCAAACCACGGCGAGTGTTCATAGATGCCACCGAGTACTTCGACGAACTCGGCTTCGGGCATCGCATTCAGTTGCGTGATGGTGTAGTTGTGCTGGCTCATGCGTGGCTCCGGTGCGGGTGGGTCTCGATCCAGTGACGGGCGATATCGACGCGCCGGCAGATCCATACCTTGTCGTGCGACTGCACGTAGTCCAGGAAGCGTTGCAGTGCCCGGAAACGACCCGGGCGGCCCAGCAGCCGGCAGTGCATGCCCACCGACAGCATCTTCGGTTGATCGAGTCCGCGCGGATCGCCTTCGGCATAGAGCACGTCGAACGCATCCTTCAGGTACTGGAAGAACTGCTCGCCCGTATTGAAGCCCTGCGGCGTGGCAAAGCGCATGTCGTTCGAGTCCAGCGTGTAGGGCACCACCAGGTGCGGCTTCTTCGCGCCGCCCGTGACTTCCACCTCGGTCCAGAAGGGCAGGTCGTCGCCGTAGTAGTCGGCGTCGTACAGCAGTCCGCCGTGTTCCACCACGAGCTTGCGCGTATTGGGGCTGTCGCGGCCGGTGTACCAGCCGAGTGGCATCTCGCCGGTCAGTTCCTTGATGATCTGCATGCCGATGCGCATGTGCTCGCGCTCGGTGGCTTCGTCGAGGTTCTGGTAATGGATCCAGCGCCAGCCGTGGCACGCAATCTCGTGGCCGAGTTCAACGAACGCGCGCGTCAGTTCCGGATGGCGCTGCAGCGCCATCGACACGCCAAACACCGTCAGCGGCAGCTTGCGTTGTTCGAACTCGCGCAGGATGCGCCAGACGCCGGCACGCGAACCATATTCGTAGATGCCCTCCATGCTCATGTGCCGGGCGGGATAGGCCGCGGCACCAACGATCTCGGACAGGAACTGCTCGGATGCGGCGTCGCCGTGCAGCACGCAGTTCTCGCCGCCTTCCTCGTAATTGAGCACGAACTGCAGCGCGATGCGTGCACCGCCGGGCCAGCGTGCGTGCGGTGGCTGCGCACCGTAGCCAATGAGATCGCGTGGATAGTTATCGTGTGTCATCTCGTTATGTTTGCTTCAGGAGAAAACCAAAACTGCTTGCTCGCGAGAGCGGGTCCTGACAGCGCTTGCATCACCTACGCAAAGCGCGTGCCAGAATCGCTCACGGGGGCTTGACATCCTTGCGGCAGTGTTGTTGATTGTTGCCGCCGGATTGTCGTTATCGATTGTTGGAGGTCAATTGTTGGTCGGGTTACTCCGTGCCATGGGAGTTGGCGGCGGCATTGCGCATGGCCTCTTCGGCCGACTGGATGCCGTTGAAGAACAGGTTCAACGCCACGGCGACGATGGTGCCGAGCACGATGCCGCTGTGCGTGAACGGATCGGTCCACTTCGGCAGGTACTGGAACAGCGTCGGTGACAGCGTGGGGATCATGCCGAAGCCGATCGAGATCGCCACGATGAACAGGTTGTGGCGGTTACGGTTGAAATCGCACGAACCGAGAATGCGGATGCCGGTGGCGGCCACCATGCCGAACATCACGATGCCGGCGCCGCCCAGCACGAACTGCGGCACCGATGCCACCACGTGGGCCATCTTCGGGAACAGGCCGAACGCGATCAGGATCAGGCCGCCGGCGGCCGCCACATAGCGCGAGCGCACACCGGTCACCGTCACCAGGCCAACATTCTGCGAGAACGACGTGTACGGGAACGTGTTGAAGATGCCGCCGATCACCGTGCCCAGGCCGTCGGCGCGCAGGCCGGCGGTCAGGTCGGCGCGGCTCAGCTTGCGGCCGGTGATATCGGACAGCGCGAGGAACATGCCGGTGGATTCGACCAGCGTGATCAGCATCACGATGCACATCGACAGGATGGCGGTGATTTCGAACGTGGGCATGCCGAAATGCAGCGGCGTGATGACGGCCACGAAGCTTGCGTCATGAAGCCCTTCGAACGACACCTTGCCCATCGCCATGGCTACCAGCGTGCCGATGATGATGCCGAGCAGTACCGCGCAGTTGGCCACGAGGCCACGGCCAAACCGCGTCAACAGCAGGATGACCACCAGCACCAGTCCGGCAATGGCCAGGTTGCCCAGGTCGCCATAGGCCAGGTTCGGTACCTCCTTGACCACGCCGTCGATCACGGCGCGCGTGGTGGGTTGCCCGCCGCCGGCCCAGTTGATGCCAACCCGCATCAACGAGACGCCGATCAGCGTGATCACGGTACCGGTTACCACGGGAGGAAACAGTCCGAGCATGCGGCCCATCATCGGCGCGATCAGGATGCCGAACAGCCCGGACGCGATGACCGCGCCATAGATGCCCAGCAGGCCGACATTGGGATCGTTGCCGATCGCGATCATCGGTGCCACCGACGCGAACGTGACGCCCATCATCACCGGCATGCGGATACCGAATTTCCAGAAGCCAAAGGCCTGGATCAGCGTGGCCAGGCCCGCCGCGAACAGGTCGGCATTGATCAGGAAAGCGAGCTGGTCCTTGGGGAGCTTGAGCGCGCCGCCAACGATCAGCGGCACGGCAACCGTGCCGGCATACATCACCAGCACGTGTTGCAGGCCCAGCGCCAGCAACCGCCCGGAGGGCAGCCGCTCGTTTGTCAGGTCCGTGGGGACCGTGGTGCTTGCGGAATTCATGGGTGTGTCTCCTCTCCTTTGGTTTTGATGGGAACGCACGCCGGCGTCATGCCCTTGACCGTTTTGTCGATGCCTCTTGTGACGGGCTTTTGTTGACGGTTCTTGTCCGGTTTTTCGCTGCGCCTCTGGCGGGCGATGTGGGTAGCGAAAACCGGTGGGCCAGCATCGGCAACAGCGGGTGTTGCGCGTCCGGCGGCGGGAACATTGCGCTAGGTGGAGCGGCCCAGCACACTGCGAAGATCGAAATTGCCGGGTTCGTCCGGTTGTACGCGGTCGGCACAGGCGCCAAGGTGGTGCGCCATGCGCGACTTGGCCAGGGCGGCATCGCCCTGTTCCAGTGCATCGAGAATCTCATCGTGTTCGTCGAACGAACATGCGTTATGGCCGGGCGCCTCCACGCTGGCAATCATCAGCGTGGTGCGCGATACCAGGCGGCGCATCATCGTCACCAGCAACTGATTGCCGGAAAGCTCGGCCAGCGCGGTGTGGAATTCGGCCGACAGGCGGATCCAGCGGGGGCGCTCATGGGTCAGGAACGCCTGGCGCTCGTCGTTGACCATCTTGCGCAGCGGCGCGATCACGGTGCGTACGTTCGGCAGCGAGGCCAGCTTTTCCAGCACCGCGCGCTCGAGCATCTGGCGCAGTTCGAACATGTCATGCGCTTCGTCGGTGGACGGGCTGGCAATGAACGCGCCCCGGTTCGGTTCCAGGTCGACCATGCCGTCGGCGGCCAGGCGG
This sequence comes from Cupriavidus sp., assembly GCF_057315035.1. Taxonomy (NCBI): domain Bacteria; kingdom Pseudomonadati; phylum Pseudomonadota; class Betaproteobacteria; order Burkholderiales; family Burkholderiaceae; genus Cupriavidus; species Cupriavidus sp. Next base: position 104,088 of record NZ_DBHKYV010000006.1, read on the forward strand.
GACAGCACCTTGCGCACCGTGTGACGCGCGGTGGCATAGATCTCGCAAAGCGAATGCTCGGTCAGCTTCGTGCGCGGCGGCAGGCGATGTTCCATGATCGCGTCATAGATCTCGTGATACATGCGCTCCTCGACCGAACCCTTGCGGGCGGGCTTGTTGTCGGTGGACGCGGCGAGGACGTCGGCGGGGGCGGCAATCAGTTTGAGATTCTTGGACATGCTGGGCGCTCGCTAAAGCAGGAGAGGCAATGGTCAGCGATCGTAGCGAGCCGTTTTCGTCGCGACATCAAGCGTCTTGATGTCGAACATTTGGCTGCGCCGATCTAAAAATTGTTGACAATTATTTGGATATGCAAGCACCATTGTCAACAAAACCGAGTCAGGTTTTCGACAACTACGGGTATCTACCGAGTTGTCAACCGGATGGGGCAGGCGCATTGTCGCCTCGCATCAATCCAGCGCCGGGATGCGTTGAAACACGTACCGAGCGGGCATCATTTCCCACAAATGGTGCTAGTGAAGGCAGCGGCGCCCCTCACAACCCACATTCCAAAGGAAGAACAGGATGGGACGCTTGACCACTCACGTTCTCGACACTGCCGCAGGTACCCCCGGTGCCGGCATGTCGGTTACCCTTCATAAAATTGTCGACAATCGTCGCGAGACCCTGAAGTCCATCAAGACCAACCATGACGGACGTGCCGACCAGCCGCTGCTGGAAGGTGCGGACCTGCAGCCTGGTGTCTATGAACTCGACTTCGGTGCAGGCGATTACTTCCGTGCCCAGGGTGTCAAACTGCCCGAACCGGCATTCCTGGACGTGGTGACGCTGCGCTTCGGCATTGCCGATACCAGCGGGCACTACCACGTGCCGCTGCTGGTGTCGCCGTGGTCGTACTCGACCTACCGCGGCAGCTGATCAAGGCGGACGGGAACAAGGAGACAAGTCATGGAAGGCTATATTCTCGACTGGGCCAATCTGCTGTTGCGCTGGCTGCATGTCATCACGGCGATCGCATGGATCGGCTCGTCGTTCTATTTCGTCTGGCTCGACAACAGCCTGACGCGCCCCGAAGCCGACGACCTCAAGGAGAAGGGTGTCGGTGGCGAACTGTGGGCCGTGCACGGTGGCGGCTTCTACAACCCGCAGAAGTACCTGACCGCGCCGAAGTCGCTGCCCGAGAACCTGCACTGGTTCTACTGGGAGTCTTACTCGACGTGGATGAGCGGCTTTGCGCTGCTGGTGGTGCTGTACCTGTTCAATGCCAGCACGTTCCTGATCGACAAGAACGTGTACGACATGTCGCCGGGTGCGGCCGTGGGCTTCGCGGTGTCGTACCTGATCGTGGGCTGGGTCGTGTATGACGCGATCTGCCGCATCTTCGGCAAGAGCGACAAGACCGTCGGCATCCTGGTTGCGATCTATGTGGCGGTTGCCGCGTATGTGGCCTGCCATATCTTCTCGGGCCGCGCGGCGTTCCTGCTGACCGGCGCGATGATCGCGACGATCATGAGCGCCAACGTGCTGTTCTGGATCATCCCGGGCCAGCGCAAGGTGGTGGCTGCGCTGAGGGCTGGTGAGCCGGTGAATCCGATTCATGGCAAGCACGCCAAGCAACGCAGTGTGCATAACACCTACTTCACGCTGCCGGTGCTGTTCGCGATGCTGTCCAACCACTACAGCATGACGTATGCGGCCAAGAACAACTGGGCCGTGCTGATCGCGGTCATGCTTGCTGGTGTGTTCATTCGCCAGTTCTTCATCCTGAAGCACAAGGGCAAGATCAACATCGCATGGCCGGCCGCCGGTGTGGCATGCCTCGGTGCGGTGGCCTTCATGATTGCACCGCAACCGCGTCAGCAAGTCGCCGGCAATGCCGGTGGCGATGCAGCCGCCAATGCGGTGAGCTTCGTGAAGGTGCAGGAGATCATGAATACGCGTTGCGTGCAGTGCCACGCCGAGCAGCCGAAGATGATGCCGACGGCCGCCAAGGGTATCAAGCTCGATAGCGTGGACGGCATCAAGTCGCACGCACAACTGATCTATCAACAGGCCGTGCAGCAGAAGGCGATGCCACTGGGCAACGTCACGCAGATCACGGACGACGAACGCGCGTTGCTGGGCCAGTGGTTCGAGGGCGGCGCAAAAACCACCAACTGAATTTGACCGGGCATCGGTGATCGACGGTCCGGCGGCTGAGTAGTCGGCAGCCGGCAGTACCGGACCGGCGAGGGTTTGAACGGGGCTTCGTGCCCCGTTTTTTTTGTTTTCAGGTCTTCAACCGCCCACGTTGAACAACGCCAGCAGGCCCAGCACCAGGAAGATCGCTGCTGCAATCTTGTGAACCAGTGCGATCGGCATCTTGTTGGCGAAACGGTCGCCGAGCAGCACCGCTGGTGCATTGGCCAGCATCATGCCGAACGTGGTGCCAGCCACCACGGCAATCACTTCGCCATGGAAGCGTGCGGCCAGGGCCACGGTGGCGATCTGGGTCTTGTCACCCATCTCGGCGAAGAAGAACGCGACGATCGTGGTGCCGAGGATGCCGAGCGCACCCTTGACCGGCTTGGCTTCCTCGGCGTCGTCGAGTTTGTCCGGAATCAGCATCCAGCCAGCCATGGCGATAAAGCCAAGGCCCAGGATCCAGCGCAGCAGGTTGGCGCCAAGCACGCCGGTGATCCAGCCGCCAAGCGCGCCGGCAAAGCCATGGTTCACCAGGGTGGCAATCAGGATGCCGAGAATGATGGGAATGGGTCTGCGGTAACGTGCGGCCAGCACGAGCGACAGCAACTGCGTCTTGTCGCCCATTTCGGCGAGCGCGACGATACCTGTGGAGACGAGGAACGATTGCATTGTTATAGGTCGAATAACCGGGCCGCATACGCATCTTGCGAGATGCCAATGACGCACACCTTTCCCGGCCCGGCCAGAAAGGTATGGTCATCGGTCTCGCCAGGCGCTGGACGCAAGGTCCAAAGCTGCGTACGCCATAACCGCTTGCCGTGATGGCATTAGGTCAAGTCTGTTGACGTACGCCCCTGTCTGCCGGAAGCCGCATTGCGCGGCGCGGTGAGATCAGGGCGGCTACTCCCCAATGGAAGCCCGCATTGTAGCCAGACCGGTAGGGAATGTCCACCAATCTGGCCGTATTGCCATGGTTTCGAGAATGATTCTCAGGCTGGGACCGGCGAATTCTCGCTGGTCTGGCGGCCCCGGAAATCGGTCCAGCACAGGGCCTTGAAGTCGTAGAGCTTGCAGTGGCGCGCGGTGCGGAAATACCAGCGCCACGAGAAGTTCTCGATGATGATGCGGCCCGGCAGCGCATGTTCGAGCAGGGCCTGCGCGCGCTTGAGCCGGTACAGCGGCACGCTCATGTCAACGTGGTGCGCGGTGTGTTCCATGATGTGGTGCAGCGCGGCGCCGATGCCCATGCCGAAGCGCAGGTGCACGGTAGTCGAGACGAACGGCTGGGCCTTGGCCCACATTGCCTTGGTGTCATACCAGGCCACGCTCGTATGGGTGTGGTGCACGTAGAGTACGAAACCCACCGTGGTATTCCAGACCAGGAACGGCAGCACGAAGCCGGTGCCGACCATCAGCAGTACGGACTGGCCCGTTGCAATGGCCAGCCATGCCAGTGCGCCGATCCACAATGCGCCAAATGCCGCGACCAGTGCGCAGTCCCACATGAAGATCGCGCGGCGCGTGGCCATTTGCCGCTTGCTCGGGAAGAACAGCTTGAACCACCAGATTTCGATCAGGTAGTACAGGCCGGCACCGAAACCGTTGCGGTAGATGCGCTCCATGATGCGGCGGCGGCGCGGCAGCGCACGGAATTCGTCGTGGGAGTAGGGCGCCCAGACAAAGTCGAAACCCTTGAGGTTGGTGTAGCCGTGGTGCACCACGTTGTGGCCGACTTCCCAGAGGCTGTAGGGCGTCAGCGAGGGCAGGAAGGTCAGCCGGCCGAGCCATTTGTTCAGTCCGCGATGATCGGTCAGGCTCTGGTGGCACGCATCGTGGCCGATGATGAACAGGCGTGCGATCACGAGTCCGGCAAGGATGCCCAGGCCGGTCTTGGCCCACCACGCAGAGGCCAGCACCACGCCGGCGAGCAGTGCCGCGAACAGTGCATAGTCGAACGCGAACAGCATCAATGCGCGCGGCGTGCTGCGGTTGCCGAGCGGAATCAGCCAGCTGCGGATGGTCTTGCGATTGGGGTAGGGCGCGTCGAAGGCGATCGGCTCGGGCAGCGGTACGTTGCCTGAGGTCGAGGTACGGTCCGACGCCGCGGCAATGGCCTCGGCGTCGGTCGGCGATAGGGTGTCGGAGCGGGCAGTCATCAATGGGTCCAGCGAGTCGTCATACTGTCGCGCCCATTATCCGAGGGCGCACGAATACGACAGGCTAGAAGGGTTTGATGACGGCTGTGTTGATGGCGGTCAAGACGAGGCTTCAAAAAGGGACTTTTTCTACGCATGCGTCGGAAAAGTCCCTTTCCGGGGGCTCAGGCAGTCACGGTGCGCGTGGCTTCGCCCATGATGTAGACATTGTCGATCACGCGGTCGTCGCCCAGCATGGCGAACGCGAACAGTTGCTCTTCCAGCGTTTCCGAGCGGCTGCTGCGGCGCGCGATCAGCGGCGTGGCCTCCGGATCGAGCACCACGAAGTCGGCCTCGCAGCCGATCTCGAAGCTGCCGATACGGTCCTGCCAACCCAGTGCCTCGGCGGCCGCGCGCGTGGCCAGGTAGAACATGCGCATTGCGGTCAGGTGATAGCCGCCCATGCGCGCCACCTTGTGTGCCGCGTTCATGGTGCGGAACATCGAGAACGATGTGCCGCCGCCTACGTCGGTCGCCAGTGTCACGTTCAGGCGATTGGCGTCGGACTGGTGGAAGTCGTAGAAGCCGCTGCCGAGGAACAGGTTCGACGTCGGGCAGTGCGCCACCGCGGCACCGCTGTCGGCCAGGCGCCGGCGATCCTGCGGGTCGAGGTAGATGGCGTGGCCGTAGAACGCGCCCGGGCGCAGCAGGCCGTAACGGTCGTACACGTCGAGGTAGCTGCGCGCATCGGGGAACAGCTCCGCTACCCATTTCACCTCGTCGCGGTTTTCGGCAACGTGGGTCTGGATAAAGACGTCCTGGTGGGCGCGCGCCAGTTCTCCGCACGCTGCCAGTTGCGCCTCGGTCGAGGTGGGCGCAAAGCGCGGCGTGATCGCGTAGGCCAGGCGGTCGCGGCCATGCCACTTCGAGATCAGGTCGGCGGATTCGCGCGCGCCGGTCTCGGCGGTGTCACGCAGGAACTCGGGGCAGTTGCGGTCCATCAGCACCTTGCCCGTGATCATGCGCATGTTGCGGGCCTGGCTGGCCGCGAACAGTGCATCGGCCGAAGCCGCGTGCACGGTGCTCCAGACCATGGCCGTGGTGGTGCCGTTGCGCAGCAGCTCGTCGGTAAAAAAGTCGGCCACGCCGCGCGCATAGTCGGCATTGCTGAAGCGGCGTTCTTCCGGGAATGTGTACGTATCGAGCCAGTGCAGCAGGCCCGGCGACGGCGACGCAATGATGTCGGTCTGCGGGTAGTGGACGTGCGTGTCGATAAAGCCCGGCACGATCAGCTTGCCGCGATGGTCGATGATTTCGGCGCCGGCCGGGATCTCGCGCGACAGGTCTTCATACAGGCCGACCGCGGCAATGCGGCCGGCGGTCACGATCATCAGGCCGTCTTCCCAATACTGCCAGGCATCCTCATGGAACTGCGGGTCGCGCAGGAAATGCAGGATGCGGCCGCGGATCGCGCGGGTGACGGCACCGCTGGTACCGTGGTTGCCGAAAGCGGCGGGGGAAGTCGTCGTCATCATCATGTCTCGGGGCGGCCGGTACCCGCCCGTTGCGAGCGGCAAGCTTGCAACGGGCGCGGCATCCGGCCTTCTTGGTATGCGCCCGGTCAGGTCGTGGAAGTCACGTTGGCCGTCGCGGGCGGGGACGTGGGCGTGGCCGACCAGAAATGGTCGACCTCGGCCAGGAATTCGGCCTTCTGCACCGGGGGCAGGAAGGCCGCTTCAAAACTGTTGCGGGCCAGCTTGTAGGCATCGGCCGCATCGAGCGGCAGCGCTTCGAACGAGGCTTCCCAGTTGGCGTTCATGTAGCCGCCGAAGTAGGCCGGGTCATCCGAGTGCAGCGTCACGGCCACGCCGGCGTCGAGCAGGCGCTTCATCGGGTGGTCGCGCAGGTCCGGATGCACCATCAGCTTCTGGTTCGACAGCGGGCACACGGTCAGAGCGATACGGTCGCGCGCCAGGCGCTGCACGAGCGCTTCGTCCTCGATCGCGCGCACGCCATGGTCGATGCGCTCAACCTGCAGGATGTCCAGCGCATCGGTCACATATTGCGGCGGACCTTCCTCTCCGGCATGGGCAACCAGATGCAGGCCCAGTTCCTTCGCCCGGGCAAACACACGCGCGAACTTCTCGGGCGGGTTGCCACGTTCGGACGAATCGAGTCCCACGCCCACGAAGCGGTCGCGATACGGCAGCGCGGCTTCCAGCGTGGCGAACGCGTCTTCCTCGGACAGGTGGCGCAGGAAGCAGAGGATCAGGCTGCTCGAAAAATCGTACTCGGTGCGGGCCTGGGCCAGCGCATCGGCAATGCCATCGATCACGGTGCCAATCGGCACGCCGCGCTCGGTATGGGTTTGCGGATCGAAGAAAATCTCGGCGTGGCGGACATTGTCGGCGGCGGCACGCTTGACGTAGTCCATCGTCATGTCGAAGAAATCTTCTTCGGTCAGCAAGACGCTGGCGCCAGCGTAGTAGATGTCCAGGAACGATTGCAGGTCGGTGAAGGCGTACGCGGCGCGCAGCGCCTCCACGTCGGGGTAGGCCAGCGTGACGTGGTTGCGCTGGGCCAGCCGGAAGATGCGCTCGGGTTCGAGCGAGCCTTCGATATGCACGTGCAGTTCGGCCTTGGGGGTACGGCGGATCTTGTCCGCCAGCGCGGCATCGATGGTCATGGGGCCTCTTTTCTATGACGACAGCCGGATCACGGCTGTTCTGTTACGGATGCACCGCCTCCAGCCGGCTCGCGGTCAGCGCGGCAATGCGCTGGTCGCGAACCTGAAGCAGCTGGGCGACGATGGCTACCGCAATCATAGCCGGAGCCTTGTCCGTAATGCCGGCGACCCCCATCGGACAGGTCATTTCCGGCAACCGCGCCGGATCGATGCCATGCTCCACCATGCGGTGTTCGAACTTGGCGCGCTTGGTTTTCGAGCCGATCAGGCCGAAGTAGGCAAAATCCGTGCGCCGGAAGATCCGCTCGCACAGTTGCTGGTCCAGCGCATGGCTGTGCGTCATGACGATGAAGTACGAACCGGGCGGCGCCTGGTCGACCACGGCCTCGGGCGTGTCGGTGGCTTCGGCTTCCACGTTGTCGGGCAGGCCGCCCGGAAACAGCGTGTCGCGCTCGTCCACCCAGTGCACGCGGCAAGGCAGCGTCGCCAGCACCTTGACCAGCGCATGGCCGACATGCCCGGCGCCAAACAACACCACATGCATCTCGTCGGGCACCAGCGTGTCATGCCACGTGTCGTCGGCATGCAGCGTCACCGACGGCAGCAGCGCGCGGCTGGCCGTGGTCGAGATGCGGCCTGCCAACGGTACCGTGCGTTCCAGCGAACGGCCTGCCGCGAAGGCGCCGTGCACCGCATCGAGCCATGCCAGGTCGTCAGCGCCCAGCACCTCGAATGCCAGCTTGACCACGCCGCCGCAGCACTGGCCAAGCGTTGGGCCAAGCGCAATACGTTCGATGCGGCGATGAGGATTGCCCTTGACGTGCCGGTTGGCCAGCATCGCCCGTGCAATGTCCATGCCGCGCCATTCCAGATGGCCGCCGCCGATCGTGCCGACCAGGTCGTCGGCGGTGACCAGCATGCGGATGCCGGGCTCACGCGGCGCGGAGCCCTTGACCTCGACGATGGTGACCATTGCCACGGGCACGCCGGCACGCACCCAGCGGGTGGCATCGGCGAAGCGGAACGGTTTGAGCGGGGCGTCCTGCATGATGGTTCTCGCTGGCGTCAAACGGTTGCGGGCTGGGCGGCCTGTGTGGCTCGTTCGGCCTGCGCGGCCTGCACGGCTTCCACGGCGTCGAGGATGGCTTCGCTGGTGGCCGGTGCGCGCAGCGGCGGGTTGACCTGGTAGTCTCCCACGGCGGCAATCGCATCGCGGATGGCGAAGAACACCGAGAACGGCAGCAGCAGCGGCGGTTCGCCGACGGCCTTCGAGCGATGAATGCTGTCCTCGACGTTGCTGTTCTGGAACAGCCGCACGTGGAACGCTTCGGGGCAGTCGTTGATGGTCGGAATCTTGTAGGTCGACGGGGCGTGCGTCATCAGCTTGCCGTTCTGGTTCCACCACAATTCCTCGGTGGTGAGCCAGCCCATGCCCTGGATGAACGCGCCTTCCACCTGGCCGATGTCGATGGCCGGATTCAGCGACTGGCCCGCGTCGTGCAACGCGTCGGCGCGCAGCAGCTTCCATTCGCCGGTCAACGTGTCGACGATGACCTCCGAGCATGCGGCGCCATACGCGAAGTAGTAGAACGGACGGCCGTGCAGCGCCTTCTGGTCCCAGTAGAGCTTGGGCGTGGTGTAGAACCCGTCGGACCACAGTTGCACGCGGGCCACATAGGCTTCGCGGGCCAGGTCGCCGAACGACAGGCGCAGTTCTCCCGCCACCACGAGGTCGTCGCCAAAACGCACCGCGTCAGGTTCCACGCCGGCCTTGCGCGCGGCAAACGCGGCCAGCCGTTCGCGGATCTGGCGCGCGGCGTCCTGCGCGGCCTTGCCGTTGAGGTCGGCACCGGTCGAAGCAGCCGTGGCCGAGGTATTGGCCACCTTGCTGGTATCGGTAGCCGTCACCCGTACGCGCTCCATGCGGATGCCGAGTTCGTGCGCCACCACCATGGCCACCTTGGTATTCAGGCCCTGGCCCATCTCGGTGCCACCGTGGTTGACCAGCACCGAACCGTCGTTATAGACGTGCACCAGCGCGCCGGCCTGGTTGTAGTGCGCCACATTGAACGAGATGCCGAACTTGACCGGCGTGATCGCGATGCCTTTCTTCAGCACCGGGCTCTGCGCATTGAATTCGCGCGTGGCCGCACGGCGCGCCTGGTATTCGGCCGAGGCCACCAGTTCGTCGATCAGTTCGTGGATGACGTTGTCTTCCACGGTCTGGCCATACGGCGTGACATTGCGCTCGCCCTTGCCATAGAAGTTGGCGCGGCGCACTTCCAGCGAATCCTTGCCGACGTTGCGCGCCACGTTGTCGAGGATGTACTCGATCGCAAACGCGCCCTGCGGGCCGCCAAAGCCACGGAACGCGGTATTGCTCTGCGTATTGGTCTTGCCGCAGTAGCCGTCGATCTGCACATTGGGCAGCCAGTAGGCATTGTCGAAATGGCAGATCGCGCGTGTCATCACCGGGCCGGAGAGGTCGGCGGAGAAACCGGCGCGCGAGACCATCTCCACGCGCACGCCCTCGATGCGGCCGTCGTCGTCATGGCCCACGTCGAAGTCGAACGTGAAGTCGTGGCGCTTGCCCGTGATCATCATGTCGTCGTCGCGGTCCGGACGCAGCTTGACCGGGCACAGCAGCTTCCACGCGGCCAGCGATGCGCAGCATGCGAACATCGCCGACTGCGATTCCTTGCCGCCGAAACCGCCGCCCATGCGCCGGCATTCCACCAGCACCTGGTGCACTTGCCAGCCCAGCATATGGGCCACCGCATGCTGCATTTCGGTCGGGTGTTGGGTCGAGCACCATACGTGCATGCCGTCGTTTTCACGCGGCGCGGCGTAGGCGATCTGGCCTTCAAGATAGAACTGCTCCTGGCCACCGAGCTGGATCTTCGCGTGATCGCGATGCTTCGCCGTTTCAAGGTGGCGCACCGGCTCACCGCGCGTCAGGTGCATCGGCGGCAGCACGTAGCTGCCGGCCGCATGCGCGGCTTCCGGGGTCAGCACCGGCGGCAGGTCTTCGTATTCAATATCGGCCAGGCGCGCGGCGCGGCGCGCGGCATCATGCGACGATGCCACCACGATAAAGATCGGCTGTCCGATGAACTGGACCGTGTCCTTCACCAGGATCGGATCGTCATGGATGATCGGGCCGCAGTCGTTGACGCCGGGAATGTCGTCGACCGTGAGTACGGATACCACGCCGGGCGCCTTGCGCACGCGCTCGAGGTTGACCGTCTTCAGCCGGGCATGTGCCTTCGTGCTCATGCCCAGCGCGGCGTGCAGCGTGCCGGCCAGTTCGGGGATGTCGTCGGTATAGGTGGCGGTGCCGGCCACGTGCAGGTGGGCCGATTCATGCGGGCGCGAGATGCCCACTTGCGGGGCGGATTCCGCGGCCACGCTGGCGTCGAGCAAGAAGGGTTCGGTTTGCTTGTTCATGCGTGCTCTCCTCAGGCGCTCACGGTTTCACCGGCGCCGATGGCGCGGACATTGACCATGGCGGCTGGCAGCGCGCCATCGCGCGTTTCCAGCCAGAAGCGATAGAGCAGGTTGGCGGCGCCGCGTGAGCGATACGCCGCGGTTGCGCGCATATCGGTCAGCGGGGTGTAGTCCTGGCCCAGCGCGGCCATGCCGGCGCGTGCGGTGGCTTCGTTCCACGGTTGTCCGGTCAGTGCGGCCTCGGCCAGCGCGGCACGCTTGGGCGTGGCCGCCATGCCGCCAAACGCGATATTGGCCGAGGTAACGATGCCTTGCTCGACCGTGATGCCGAACGCGGCGCATACCGCGGAAATGTCCTCGTCGAAACGCTTCGAGAGCTTGTAGGTGCGGAAGTGCTGCGGGCCGCTGACGGGCACGCGCAGCGCGGCCACAAACTCGCCTTCGACCATGGCGGTCTTCTGGTAGGCCAGGTAGAGGTCTTCGAGCGGCAGCGTACGGCGTACCTCGCCATGCTGCAGCACCACTTCGGTGCCCAGTGCGATCAGCGCGGGCATCGAATCACCAATCGGCGAGCCATTGGCGACGTTGCCACCGAGCGTGCCGGCGTTGCGGATCGGCAGCGAGGCAAAGCGCTTCCACAATTCCTCAAGTTCGGGGTGGGCGACGTTCAGCGCGGCGTAGGCCTTTTCCAGCGTCACGGCAGCGCCGATCTCGATGAAGCCATCACGCTCGGCAATCGTGTTCAGGTCTTCCACCTGGCCCACGTAGAGCAGGTTGCCAAGTTCGCGGAACTGCTTCGTGACCCACAGGCCAACGTCGGTGCTGCCGGCCAGGATCCGGATGCCCGGCTCGGCGGCCTTGATGGCGCCGAATTCCGCGGCAGTCCGCGGTGCATAGAAATGCTGGCCACGCACGTTGTAGTGGAAGGTCTCGCCACGCTTGAGGTTACGCAGCGTGTCGGCGATCTGCTTCGGGTTCAGGCGGCTGGCGGTCGGCGCCGGCAAGGCCATCATGCGCTGGCCGGCGTCTACGATCGGACGATAGCCGGTGCAGCGGCACAGGTTGCCGGTCAGCGCATCGCAAATTTCCTCGCGGGCCGGGGGTTCACCGCCCGGGGTGTGCTGCTGGTACAGCGCCCACAGCGACATCACGAAGCCGGGGGTGCAGAAGCCGCATTGCGAGCCATGGCACTCGACCATCGCTTCCTGCACCGGGTGCAGCGCGCCGTCGGCCTGGCGCAGGTCCTCGACCGTGATCAGTGCCTTGCCATCGAGCGTGGGCAGGAACTGGATGCAGGCGTTGACAGCCTTGAACTCGACGTTGCCGTCGGCCTGGAGGTCGCCGATCACGACGGTGCAGGCACCGCAGTCGCCTTCGGCGCAGCCTTCCTTGGTGCCGGTGCAGCGCACGTCCTCGCGCAGGTACTGCAACACGGTCCGGGTTACGGGGGCGTCGGATACTTCCTGGACCTGGCCGCGGTGGAAAAAGCGGATGGTTTGCGTCTCCATGGTCTTCTCTCTTTCGGGGATGGCGGAAACATAGCACCGGGCCATTTCATGCAATATTCAGCCCATGTGATATGCCCCATCAAGGCGCGCACCGATCCATGCGGGAACGGCGCGGCGCCAGCCCCCGTGCGGCCTGGCGGCGATCTACGGGTCTTCCCGTAGTCCGTGCGGGGGAGGCGCCGAATTTGACCGTATCAGGGGTCCCTGTCATACACTATGCGCCGTTCCCTTCCCCCACGCCACCCACGCCGCACAGACCGGGCGGGGCGGTATCTGCCATGCACGGACGCGACCATCTCGATACTTATTTGCTGCGGGTACTCCACACCCTGCTGACCGAGCAGAGCGTGACCCGCACCGCTGTCCGCCTCGGGCAGTCGCAGCCGGCCATCAGCAACACGCTGAAGCGGCTGCGCGAAATCACCGGCGACGCCATCCTGGTGCGCGGCAAGAGCGGCATGGTGCCAACCGAGCGCGGCCGCGAACTGCTGTTGCTGGCCGAGCAGAGCCTGGCGGCGATGGACCGCATCGCTCGGCCGCCGCAGCAGTTCGACCCGGTAACCACCACGCGCACGTTCCATCTCGGGGCGCCGGACTACCTGGATGCGTTCTTCCTGCCCAATATCGTCGAGCGCGTGCGCCGGCTGGCGCCAGGCGCCAAGCTGTTCGTGCATCCGATGACGCAGTCCACCGACTTCCTCGATGCGCTGGAGCAGGGTCATCTCGACATCGTGGTCGGCAACTGGCTGTCGCCGCCCGAGCACCTGCATATCTCGCCGCTGTTCGACGACGAAGTGGTCTGCATGCTGGGCGCCCAGCATCCGCTGGCGCGCAACGGCCTGACCTTGCGCCACTACCTGGAGATGCCGCACCTGGCGCCGGCACCGTATGCGTCGATGCAGCGCAGCATGATCGACCAGGCGCTGGCCGAGCAGGGCTACAAGCGCAATATCCAGGTCACGCTACCGTACTTCGGGCTCGTGCCGTACGTCTTGATGAAGACCGATATGGTGTTCACCACGGGGCGGCAGTTCGCGGCCCACTATGCGCAGTACCTGCCGATCCGCATGGTGCCGTCGCCGGTGCAGTTCCCGCGCATGCGCTTCTACCAGCTCTGGCATGAGCGCTGCCATGCCGCGCCCGATGTCATGTGGCTGCGTCGCATGATTGCCGAGGTTGCCTCGGATCTTCCGCAATTGCCGCGTCTCGAAGCCGCACCTGCCAGCTAGTCGTTGTCGACCCTTGGGGCTGTGCTTCCCGGGGCGCTCCACGGCTGTACTTATGCTGATAAATTCATAATTGCCACATCGACGATTGATGTAGAGAATGCTGATATCGTCGTGGAAACCGAGACAAACGTTTGTCATCGAGCCACATTGTCGAATAGATATGCAAGGCTGAACATATGACATTCCGTTTTGACCTGTTTCCGGTCATTGGTGCGGACGACAATCCGCGCGCCAATGGCAAGGTGTTCCAGCTGCTCAAGGCGGTGCGCGAAACTGGCTCGCTGCATCGCGCGGCCCAGGAAATCGGCTTGTCCTACCGGCACGCCTGGGGCGTGATGCGCACCTGGGAAGACATGCTGGGCCGCTCGATGCTGGACATGGAGCGGGGCCGTGGCGCGTCGTTGACGCGTTTCGGCGAGCGCCTGTTGCGGGCTGAACTACGCCTGCGCGAAACCATCGACCCGGCCATGCAGCGTGCGATGGCTGATTTCCTGAGTGAGCTCGACGATGCCGCGGCGCCGCAGACCGTGCTGCATTTCTCGGGCAGCCACGACCCAGCCGTCGAAACGCTGGCCGCCGCGCTGCGTGGCACGGCAATGCCGCTGCAACTGGATACGGTGTTCTGTGGCAGCGTCGAGGCGCTGGTCTGCCTGCAGGAACGCCAGTCCGAGCTGGCTGGCTTCTACGTGTCGCCGATCCAGACCGCCGGCTCGGTGGCGCACGTGACGCTGCGCAAGTGGCTGCGGCCGGCCGCGGTACGGCTGGTACGGCTGGCGTGGCGCGAACAGGGCCTGATCGTGGCGCCCGACATGGCGCGCGAAATCCGTGAGCTGCGCGACCTGGCCCGCACCGGCGCCCGCTTCGTGAACCGCCAGCGCAGCTCGGGCACGCGCATGCTGTTCGACCAGTTGCTGGCCTCGCACGGCCTGTACCCCGACCAGATCACCGGCTACGACGAAACGGAGTTCAGCAACGAAAAGGTGGCCGACGCGGTGCATGCCGGGCGCGCCCAGGTGGGTTTCGGCCTGCGCATGAATGCCGAGGCGCATGGCCTGACGTTCGTGCCGCTGACGCACGAGGCCTACTACCTGGCGATCCGGAAGAACGACCAGGCCGCGCCATGGATGAACGCGCTGCTGTCACTGCTGGCCGATCCGGCGTTTGCGCGCCGGCTCGAACAGTTGCCCGGCTACCGCTCGGCCGACCCGGTGGGCATCCTGACGCCGCAGGAGGCGTTGCCCTGGTATGGCGCCGATGGCAAGGAAGGTCCGTAACCGTCGGGCTGGCGTTACACTCCCCTGAAGTCCGATGCGATAACCGCGAGGGGAGCCATGCTCGAAACCGCCGCGCTTGCTGCAGGCATGTCCTGGGCCAGCGGCTTGCGTCTATACCTGGCCGTGCTGACGGCGGGCGTGCTGGCCCGCCTGGGCTGGCTCGACCTGCCATCGGGCCTGCACGTGCTGTCGTCGTGGTGGGTGATCGGGGTGGCGGCGGCGCTGACGGTGGCCGAGTTCGTGGCCGACAAGGTGCCCGGCTTCGATACCGCCTGGGACAGCGTCCAGACCTTTATCCGGATTCCCGCCGGGGCAATCCTGGCCGCGGCGGCGTTTGGCCACATGGACCCGCAGTGGACCGTGGCCGCCGGCCTGATTGGCGGCACGCTGGCTGGCACCGCGCATGCCACCAAGGCTGGCACGCGCGCCCTGATCAATGTCTCGCCCGAACCTTTCTCGAACTGGGTGGCCTCATTCACCGAGGATGTGGGTACCGTGGGCGGGTTGCTGCTGGCGTTCTTCCTGCCCGTGGTGTTCCTGGTCCTGCTGGTTTTGTTCCTGATCGTGGCCGCGTGGCTGTTGCCGAAGCTGTGGCGTGGCGTGCGCCGCCTGCACGCGAGCCTGCGCGGCAAGGCCGAACATCCGCCGCACCGCCCCTGAGCCCCTGAACCTGTTACCCGTTACCTGTCAGCCGAAGACTGCCCGATGTCGACTGCATCCTCTCCTGTTGCTACCGAAGCAAGATTCTCCGCCTGGCGCCAGGCACTGCGCATGGCGCGCCGCGACTGGCTGGCCGGTGAACTGACGCTGCTGCTGTTTGCGCTGGTGCTGGCCGTGGCGGCGCTGACCAGCGTCGGTTTCCTGGCTGACCGCATGCGACTGGGCCTGGAGCGCGATGCGCGGCAGATGATTGCGGCCGATGTGCTGCTGGTATCCGATCAACCGTTCGATGCCGCGTTCAGCGATCGCGCAAGACGCGATGGCCTGCAGGTAGCGCAGACCGTCACATTCCCGAGCATGGCCACGGCGCGCGTGAACGGTGCCCCGGCCAACGGTGAGGCCCCGAGCCAGTTGGCCGCGCTGAAGGCGGTCACCGACGGTTATCCGTTGCGCGGCCGGCTCAAGGTGGCGCAGGCGCCGGGCGGTGCCGAGACCGTGGCCGAGGAGGTTCCCGCACCGGGCACCGTCTGGGTCGACGAAGCGCTGCTGGTTGCGCTGGGCTTGCGCATTGGCGACGGACTGCAGTTGGGCAGCCAGACCTTCCGCATCGACCGGATCATCACGCAGGAGCTTGACCGTGGCGCGGGCTTCATGAACTTTGCGCCGCGCGTACTGTTGCCGATGTCCGACCTGGCGGCCACCAAGCTGATTGGATGGGGTAGCCGCGTGACCTACCGGCTGCTTGTGGCCGGTCCCGATGCCGCGGACAACGCCTATCGGCAATGGGCCACGGACGAGATCGAACGGCGGCACCTGCGCAATACGCGCGTGGAATCGCTCGAATCCGGACAGCCACAGATGCGTGCCACGCTCGACCGTGCCGAGCGCTTCCTGTCGCTGGTGGCCGTGCTGTCGTCGATGATCGCGGCGGTAGCCATTGCGATGTCGGCGCGCCGCTATATGCAGCGCCACACCGATGCCTGTGCGGTGTACAAATGCCTGGGACTGTCGCGCGGCCAGATCCTGCGCGCATTCGGCATCGAGTTCGTGCTGCTGGGCCTTGGCGGCGCGGTGGTGGGGGTCGCGCTCGGCTATGCGGCGCACTATGGCCTGCTGATGTCGCTGGGCGGCCTGCTGCAGGTATCGTTGCCGCATCCGTCGGTGGTGCCGGCACTGGTTGGCGTGGCCGCGGGCATGGTCTTGCTGGCTGGCTTCGCGCTGCCGCCGCTGCTGGCACTGACGCGTATCGCGCCGCTGCGCGTGCTGCGGCGCGATATCGGTTTGCCGCCGGTCTCGGCCTGGATCGCCTATGCACTGGGCCTTGGCGCGTTTGTGGCGCTGTTGCTGGTGGCCGCGCGTGACCTGAAGCTCGGTGCCACCACGGCCGGTGGATTCGTGGGCGCCGGGGTGGTCTTTGCGTTGCTGGCGCTGGGTTTGCTGACGGCGCTGTCGCGGGTCATGCGCGGACGCGCGCGCGGCAGCGTGGGCTGGCGTTTCGCACTGGCCGTGCTGGAGCGGCGCCGTGGTGTGACGGTGCTGCAGACCGTGGCGTTGGCGGTCGGCCTGATGGCACTGCTGCTGCTCGGCATGACGCGCAACGACCTGATCGATTCGTGGCGCAACGCCACGCCTGCCGATGCGCCGAACCGCTTCATCATCAATATCCAGCCCGACCAGCGTGATCCACTGCGCGCGATGCTGGCAAACAGCGAGGTTGCCGACCTGCTGTATCCGATGGTGCGCGGACGCCTGATCCAGATCGGCGAACGTCCGGTGCAGGCGAACAGCTATCCCGATGGCCGCGCGCGCAACCTGGTCGAGCGCGAGTTCAACCTGTCGTACATGGACAAGCTGCCCGACGGCAACCAGGTGACGGCCGGCCAGTGGGACGGCGGTGCATCGGTGGAGGAGGGTATCGCGAAAACACTGCATATCAAGCTGGGCGATACGCTGCGCTTCGATGTGGCAGGGCAGATCGTCGAGGCACCGGTCACGTCGCTGCGCAAACTGGAATGGGGCTCGATGCGCGTGAATTTCTTCGTGATCCTGCCGACATCGAAGATGCAGGGCCTGCCCGAAACCTACATCACGGCGTTCCACCTGCCGCCAGCCAAGGCCGCGCTCGGCAACCGGCTGACGGCGGCATTTCCGAACATCACCGTGGTCAACACGGACCTGATCCTGCGTCAGATCCAGGGTGTGCTCGACCAGGTCATCGCGGCCGTGGAGTTCCTGTTCGTGTTCACCTTGCTGGCTGGCGTTACGGTGCTCTATGCGGCATTGTCCGGCGCGCGCGATGAACGCAAGCGCGATGCGGGCCTGCTCAAGGCACTGGGCGCGCAGGCGTCGCTGGTGCGGCAGACGCAGTATGCGGAGTTTCTGGTGGTGGGCGGGCTGGCGGGCTTCCTGGCCAGTCTTGGCGCGATCGCGGTGGGTTGGGGGCTGTCGCAGTTCGTGTTCGATTTTCCGTACCGCTTCAATGCTTGGATCGTACCGGTGGGCGTGGTTTCTGGCATGCTGTGCGCTTTTGCCGGTGGCTGGCTCGGTTTGCGCGAGGTATTGCGGCAACCTGCGCTGGCCACGCTGCGCGATGTGAACTGAATGTCGATGAGTAATCAACCTGAAAACAACCCCGAAGATCAGCGTGAAGAGATCACCGCCTACGAACTGATAGGTGGCGAAGCGCGTGTGCGTGAACTGGTGGACCGGTTCTATGACCTGATGGACCTGGAAACGCAGTTCGCCGGACTGCGTGCGCTGCACCCGCCAACGCTCGACGGCTCGCGCGACAAGCTGTTCTGGTTTCTGTGCGGCTGGCTCGGCGGCCCGAACTACTTTATCGACCGCTTCGGGCATCCAAAGCTGCGTGCGCGTCATCTGCCGTTCGAGATCGGCACCAGCGAACGCGACCAGTGGATGCGTTGCATGGCGCTGGCGATGCAGGATGTGAAATTGTCAGAGGATCTGCAGATGCGCCTGATGCAGGCGTTGTTCCAGACCGCTGACTGGATGCGCAATGTCCAGCGATAGGCAGATTCCCGCCGCGGCACGCGAGGTGCTCGACTTCTGGTTCGGCTTGCCCGGAACGCCTGCGTGGAATGTGTCGCGACGCGAGTGGTTTGCCAAGTCGGATGCGTTCGATGCTGCCATCCGCGAGCGGTTCCTGCCGCCATGGCAGGACGCTCAGGACGCGCACGATGGCGCCGAGGACAGCTGGTCGGTCACCCCCGAGGGCGCCTGCGCGCGCCTTGTGCTGCTCGACCAGTTTCCGCGCAACATGTTTCGCGGCGATCCGCGCAGCTTTGCGACCGACGGCAAGGCACTGGCGCTGGCGCGTCGCATGCTGGACCTGGGCTGGGATCGGGAACTGCCGACGCCGTGGCATCGCATGTTCTGCTACCTGCCGTTCGAGCATGCTGAGGCGCTTTCCGATCAGGACGTTTCGGTGCGGGAATTTTCGCGTCTGCGCGAAGATACTGGCGGTGCCGTGGACGTGGTGGAGTGGGCGGTGAAGCATCGTGAGTTCATCACGCGCTTCGGGCGTTTTCCGCATCGCAACGCGGTGTTGGGCAGGGCGAGCACTGCCGACGAACGCGAGTTCCTGCGGCAGCCAGGTTCATCGTTCTAGTTCTGCGTGGCCGTGCTGCTCAAAGATAGGTGAGGGTGAAGGTGGCCAGGCCATCGATGGGGATATCGCGCGTCAAGCTCGGCAATTTATCCTTGCTGTTGAGGCCAAGCCTGATCTTGTAGGGTTGGGTGAGCGAGACAAAGCTGCCGGGCGCGATGTCGCCGCTGGCGGCCGCCCAGCTGTGCAGCCGGGTATCGGGGATGATGGCGTTGTTGGCATCGTTCGCGGTGTGCCAGGACGCGCCGCCGTCATTGGAGAAGACGGGGCGAATCGATGCGCCGTCGGCCGTCGGGGAGTCCTCCCTGTAGATGATGTAAGCACCGATGTTCTTGCCATCGACGCTACCGACGCCGAACATCGAGGCGTCATCCTGGTTGTTGTACAGGAACTTGCCGACGCCGGGCGCCACGGAACCCTTGCGGCCGTCGGCTGCCGTCACCGCCACCTTGGCGGCTGCATCGCAGGTCAGCGTTAGCGAAATGGTCTTGTAGCCGAGGTCGGTGTACTCGGTGTTCTTGAGGTCCTGTGCGCGAATCACGCCGAAGTCGACCGTCCCGTTGTTCGACAGCGAGACATTGCATGACACCGGAATCATGTTGGCGCGCAAGCGGAAGGCCGAGATTGAACCAGCCACCACGTTATGGCTTGCCATGGCCAGAAGCGCGGCGACGAGGCCGGAGGCGATTGAACGGGATTGGATTCTCACGGTAAAGCTCCAGGCGGTGTTTCCATGTCACCAGTCGCAGGCCGGTAACACGTGCACCGAATTGTGGTGGTTTGCCGAATTCTTCTGAATAGTTGATCTCTTAATCTGAAGTCACGCGCCGGACGCTGGTGGCGCAGACGCCACTGTTGCAGGTAACGGTGGGCGCTGTGCTTATAATCCCAATCCTGCCGATCGAAAGTCTTTCCGACATCCATGGAAGCCAAACCGCAAGCTGGTCCGCGCCGTACCCGGGACCGCATTCTCGACGTCTCGCTGCGCCTGTTCAATGAAGTGGGCGAGCCCAACGTCACCACCACCACGATTGCGGAAGCCATGGAGATCAGTCCTGGCAACCTGTACTACCACTTCCGCAACAAGGACGACATCATCAATTCCATCTTCGTGCGTTTCGAGCAGGAGATGGAACGCCGCCTGAAGATGCCGGAAGACCACAAGGCCACGCTGGGCGAAAGCTGGGGCTACCTGCAGTACATGTCGGAGTTCCTTTGGAACTACCGCTTCCTGTATCGCGACATCAACGACCTGCTGGCGCGCAACCGGATGCTGGAAACCAACTTCAAGCGCATCGTCGACCAGAAGAAACGCTTCGCGCTGGAGATCTGCCGGCAGTTCCAGGAAGATGGCGATATGGAGGCGACGCCCGAGCAGGTCGATGCGATCTGTACCAATATCGTGGTGATCGCCACTTACTGGCTGTCGTTCCAGTTCGTACAACACCCACGCCAGTACAACGATCCCGAACAGATCCGCGGTTATCTGCACGGTTCGAGCTATCACATCTTCTCGATCCTGGCGCCGTACCTGCGCGGCAAGGCGCGCGAGGCATTCGACCAGCTCGCGCGTGAGTACGCGACGCAGAAGGCGCAGGCCGAAGCCGAAAAAGCCGCGAAAGCTGACAAGGACAAAAAGTGAAATCGGTTTGCGTATATTGCGGTTCGAGCCCGGGCTTCCGCCCCGAATATGCCGAAGGGGCGAAAGCGCTTGGCCGGGCCATGGCCGAACAGGGCCTTGCACTGGTCTATGGCGGCGGCAAGGTGGGGTTGATGGGCATCGTGGCCGATAGCGTCATGGCGCATGGCGGCGCGGCCATCGGCATCATTCCCGATGCGCTGATGCAGAAGGAAGTCGGGCATCGCGGCCTGACCGAACTGCACGTGGTGCGCAACATGCACGAACGCAAGCAGATGATGGCGGATCGGGCCGACGCGTTCATTGCCATGCCTGGCGGCGTCGGTACGTTCGAGGAACTGTTCGAGACGTTCACGTGGGCGCAGCTCGGCTATCACGACAAGCCCGTGGGTTTGCTCAATGTGGCCGGCTTCTACGATGGCATGCTCGCGTTCCTGAAACATGCCGTGGGCGAGGGTTTCCTGAAGCAGATCCATGCTGACATGCTGCATGTATCGGATGCTCCGTCGGACCTGCTCGGCAAGCTGTCGGCCGCGCCACGCGTGGTCGTGGACAAGTGGCAGCAGGGACGGAACCAGACCTGAGACCCCCGCAGAACTGGGGTAGCAGCGCAAAACGCCGCCTGCAGGACAGGCGGCGTTTCTCATCGGGGTGCCCGGCCAGCCACGCTAGGCCAGCAACATCTCCACCCAGCGCACCACATGCGGTCCGCCTAGCGCAATCCATGTGCCGCCGCACAGGATCAGCGCCAGCATCACCGCCGCACTGCCAAAGTCCTTGGCGCGTTTCGACAGGCTGTGGCGTTCCAGTGAAATCCGGTCGATCGCCGCTTCCACGCTGGAATTGAGCAGTTCCACGATCAGTACCAGCAGCAGCGTGCCGAGCAGCATCACACGCTCCACATTCGATACCGGCAGGATGAAGGCGCATGGCGTCAGGATGACCACCAGCGTCAGTTCCTGGCGAAACGCGCTTTCTTCCAGTACCGCATAGCGCAGGCCCGACAGTGAGTTGATGGCCGCGTGCCAGGCCCGCGTCAGGCCACGGTTGCCCTTGTGCGGATTGCTGGCGATCGAATATTCGGTTTCCACTTCAGCCGCCACTCGCGTGGCGGTCGGCCGGTGCAGCGACGGATCGGGCGGTAGCGTGGGTTGGGGCTTGGCCATGATCGGGTGCGACGGAAGATGCCGGATTGTCGGAGCCGCCTGCTGCCCCAGTGGACAACGGACGCAAATGTGCGAGGAATTGCTCGGAGGCGGCGCGCCATGAAAACTTCTCGGCATGGGCTCGCGCGGTTGCGCGGTCGATGCGCAACGCTTCCAGGCAGGCTTCCCGCAGGTCTTCATGCATGACACCGGCCGGGCTGTCACCCAGCACATCGATCGGCCCCGTCACCGGGTATGCCGCCACGGGCAGGCCGCTGGCCAATGCTTCAAGCAGGACCAGCCCGAAGGTATCGGTCTTGCTTGGAAACACGAAGACGTCTGCCGAAGCATACACCCTTGCCAGTTCGGGCTGCTTGAGTACGCCGAGGTAGTTGGCGGACGGATAGCGCGCCTTCAGCGCCGCCAGTGCCGGGCCGTCGCCCACGACCCATTTCGAGCCCGGCAAATCAAGCTGCAGGAACGCCTCGACGTTCTTCTCGACCGCCACGCGTCCCACGTACAGGAAGATCGGATGCGCGGTGTTTAAAACGTTCGCTCGCTGCGCGGTGAACACGTCGAGGTCCACGCCGCGCGTCCACAGCACGCCGTTCGTGATGCCGTACTTGCGCAAGTCGTCCAGTACCACCGGTGTCGGTGCCATGACCGCACGCCCTGCACCATGGAACCAGCGCAGGAAGCGATAGGTCCACGCCAGCGGGATGCCGAAGCGCGCCTGCACGTACTCGGGGAAGCGCGTGTGATAGGCCGTGGTGAACGGCAGCTTGTGCTTGAGCGCATAGGCGCGCGCGGCCAGCCCCAGCGGGCCTTCGGTGGCGATATGCAGCGCGTCGGGCCGGAACGCATCGATGCGGCGGCGTACCTTGCCCGACGGCAGGATCGACAGCCGGATTTCCGGATACGTCGGGCACGGGATGGTGCGGAATTCCAGCGGCGTGAGCAGGTCCACCAGATGGCCCATGGCCTCGAGCTCGCGGCGTGTCGACTTCAGCGTGCGTACCACGCCATTGACTTGCGGCTCCCAGGCGTCGGTAACAATCAGGACTCTCATTGAAGCTCCTTGCGGCGGAGGTGCCGTGGGGTTGTGGTGTGACGGGTCGCGCGCGGCGCATCGGTGCCGCCGGCGCGTGCATGCGGAATGCGAAGAACGGCCGGTCTCAGGCCGTGGCTTCGGCAGTGCGGCGGCGCCGGCGTGAGACCGGTTCGGGCGGGTCCAGCAGGGTGGTCCAGTAGACGATCCGGAGCTCGCCTTCCATGGTTTCCACGAGCGCCGACAGGCTCTCTACCCAGTCGCCGTCGTTGCAGTACAGCTGGCCGTCCACCTCGCGGATCTCGGCCTTGTGGATGTGGCCGCAGACCACACCGTCGCAGCCACGGCGGCGTGCTTCATCCACCATGGCGTGCTCGAACGAGTTGATATAGCTGACCGCGTTCTTGACCTGGTGCTTCAGGTATTGCGACAGCGACCAGTAGTCGAAGCCGAGCCTGGCGCGCACGCGATTGAAGTGGCGGTTCACGGCCAGGATCATCGTGTAGAGCGAGTCGCCAAGATATGCGAGCCATTTGGCGTGTTGCACCACGCCATCGAACAGGTCGCCATGCACCACCCACAGTCGCTTGCCGGTGGCGGTCACGTGGATGGCGTCCTCGCGCACGGTGATGTCGCCGAATGCCATGCCGTCGAACTGGCGCGCCGCTTCGTCGTGATTGCCCGGCACATAGACCACTTCGGTGCCCTTGCGCGCCTTGCGCAGCAGTTTCTGCACCACGTCGTTGTGGCTCTGCGGCCAGTACCAGCCGCGGCGCAGTTGCCAGCCATCGATGATGTCGCCAACCAGATACAGCACGTCCGATTCGTTGTGCTTGAGGAAGTCGAGCAGGTAGTTGGCCTGGCAGCCCGGCGTGCCCAGATGGATATCGGACAGCCAGATGGCGCGATAGCGATGCACGGGTGGTTCAGCGGGGGAGGCGGGACGGCTGCCGGTGTCATCGGATTCGCGCAGCGGCGTGGGATGGGCGGCAGACAGATCGGCGGGCGGCATGAAGGCCGCGAAAGCGGCTGGCATTGAGAGTGTCGGGTCAGGCTTGCCGCGCAGGCGCTGCGCGACTTTCGACAAACTTCGGATGGCTTGAACCATGGCGGCCCCGGTATCGGCGATGGCTGGATTGAGCCAGTGCCGCATGACGAAGCCATGACGGAAACATGAATGTCACATGAAGCTTGCCGCCACGTGGCTAGTTCGGCAGGCGCAACTGGTGCGGCACGGGTTGCGGCGACGCAGGGGCTTGCGTGGCCAACATGGCCAGCGCGGCAAGCGTGGCATCGATGGCGTGGCGGTGGCGCAGCAATGAAACGTGGCCGATACCTTCGAGCGCGAGGTGATGGGCGCCGTCCAGCCACGAGGTGCCGGGCGGCCCGGCAATGGAGTCGTGCCAGCTGAATACCGAGACCAGGCGGGAGCGCATCGACGGTGTTTCCGCGTTGGCCAGCGCAGCCAGCCAGGGGCTGTTCCAGCGCATCTGCCATGCATTGCGCCCCTGGCCAAAACGCGCGAGCGCGCAGCCGTGGTGTGGCGTGCCCAGCGTCACGATGCCCGCGCAGGGCGGTGCGCGGTCTGTCCGGTCGGCTTGCGTTGCCAGCACCTGCGCCGCGCGCGCGGCCAGTCCGCCCATGCTGTGGCAGACCAGCAGCGGCGCACGCCCGGTGCGTGCCGTGATGGCATGCATGCGGGCCAGCAACTGCGGCGCATAGGTATCGATATCGCCAAGTACCGGTTCAAGATCGATCGCTTCGCAGCAGTAGCCCGCACGCGCCAGCGCGGGAGTCAGGTCGAGCCAGATCGCATGGTTGCAGCCATAGCCGTGCACCAGCAGTACGTGTGGCGTGCCTGCCAGCGGATGGGCAGGTTGCGCAAAGGTGAGCCGCGAGCGGAACGGTTGCAGCCAGTTGAACATGCGGAACACAGACTGGCATTCGTAGAGGAAGCAGGCCAGCGCGCGTAGCGGGTTTAGCCGGCGGCGTGGCGGCGCATCGGCCGGCAGGGGCGGGCGTGCCGATGGCGGGATGCCAAAGCCTGACAGCGTGGCGCCAAATGCGATGGCCACGCTGATACCAAACCCGATCAGCACTGCAAGCAGGGCCAGCGTCAGTGCCGGCAGCCACGGCCAGCCCGCACCGACTGCCAGGTAAGTTGCCAGGCCGGCCACGGCTGCCGCCTGCACCATCACGGCGACACGGCGCAGCGCGGCGGCCGTCAGGCTCATTGCCGCGGAGGGCGCAGGTCCGTCAGCCGCGTGCCGGCCAGGCGGTCGTGAAGGAATTGCCGGCGCGGGTCGAGCCACGCCAGCGAGATCCAGATCAGCAGTCCTGCGGCCAATACACCGATGAACGGCCCCTTGGTGAGCCCCAGCGCATGTCCCACCGCCGCCGCTGGTGGCAGCCACAGCCACGCCAGTACATAGCGCAGCAACGCCTGCGGCCAGCGCGGCGGCACGCCCGTGCCGGTTTCCAGCCGGATCCGCCAGGTCTGCATGGCCAGGGTCTGGCCGTTACGCTGCCAGAACCACACGAAATAGCCGCCCAGCACGATGAACATCCACGCCTGGTCCACATAGGGGCGATCCAGGCCAATCGGCTGCAACAACGGGCGCGCCACGACATAGAGCGCGCTGGCGGCCATCAGCACACCGAACAGCAGCACGCCCTCATACAGCATGCATAGCAGCCGGCGGCGCAGCGTTGGGGTACGCAGGGCAGGAGTGGAGGATTGGGTCGAGGCGGCTGACGTGGCGGCAGGCATGGCGCGGGACTGGACGCAAGGCAGAGCGGATCAAGCGGCCATTATGCCAAACCGCACCTGCTGCATCGATGTATGGACCAGGAGGGGGCAGCGCGTTACTGGCGCGGCGTGTCGGTCTGGTTGAAGTCGGTGGCGGCTTCGCCGGTGACAGGCGGGGAGAGCGTGGGGGAGGGGGCCGCAGGTGCCGCGGCGGCTGGCGCGTTCGAGGCGGAAGCCGGGGCCGGGGCAATCGGCGCGGATGCGGCGGCATTGCCTGCCACGGCCTGCGGCGCCGAAGCCGGTGCGGCTTCCGGCGCGCTGGCCGGCTTCTTTTCCGGGTGATGAATCTGGCGGCTCGTGTCGGCCGGCGGGCGCTTGCTTGACGGCAGCGCACTGACCGCACCGGGATGGCGTGGCACTTTCTCCGCGGCCGCCAGTTTCTTCTTCTGCTCTTCCGGCAACTGCTGGTAGCGGTCCCACGCGTCAGCCTTCTTTTCTGCGGGAAGCTGCCGCGTGATCTGGTAGTTCTCGCGTGCCAGGCGGCGCTGCTGCGGCGTCATGCCGACCCATTCCGCCATCCGCTCCTGCAGCCGCTGCTGTTCCTCGGGCTTGAGTTTCGGGTAGAGGTCGGCAATGCGCTGCCACTTGCGCCGGTTCAGTTCGGGAATGGTGTCCCAGAGCGGCTGTAGCGGTGCCAGCACTTTCTGGTGCGTTGGCGACAGCTCGGTCCATGTGGGATGCGTGTTGATGACCGGGCGAGCGGCAGGCTGGCTGGCGGCCGGACCCTGGGCTTGCGCCGTGGAGATCACGATGTCGACACCAAGTGCGGCGATGGTCAGCCCGGCCGCGCAAAGTGTGGCGAGCCGGCGACGGAAGGCGTCGGTGCGGGAGGTTGCGCGTGCCATCCTATTGATCGGGATCGCGCTTCAGGAACACGTGGAAGCCCTGATCGGCGTAGGCCGTGGGCGGCAGGTCGTCGAGCAGCATCGCGGCGTCAACGTCCGCGAGTTCCTCGAGGCGCTGCTGTTGCTGCCAGTGATAGATACCCAGCAGGCCGGCGCCCAGCGCCACCAGCGTCCACACCAGCGCGAGCTTGCGCATCCATGCACCGGCGCGGTGCAGCGGCGTGTCGTCTTCGTCATCGAAGGCGTAGCCGTGCGGCGCGCCAGGCAGCGCGAGCTGCGGCACGTGGGCGACCTCGGCCTTCTTTGCGGCCAGCGCCATGCGCCGCGCGGCTGCCAGCCGTTCGGCAATGTCCCGCGGCAGTGCCTCCGCCGTGGCATCGAGTGCCAAGCGGATCTCGTGGGCAATGCGCCGTTCCTGGATATCTCGTTCGTTTCTGCTCATAGTCGGACCCCCCGCGCGCTCAGGGCTTGCGCCAGCGTGTGCGTTGCACGGGAACAGTGCGTCTTTACGCTGCCTTCCGAACAGCCCATCACGGCTGCCGTCTCGGCCACGTCCATATCCTCCCAGTAACGCATCAGGAAAGCCTCGCGTTGACGCGTTGGCAGACGTTGGATTTCCTGCTCGATGATGTTCATGACCTGTTCCCGCTCGACCTTGTCGGCGCTGCTTTCGGCCGATTGGCTGCCCGATTGGGCTTCCAGCGTTTCCAGCAGGTCGCTGTCGTCGCCGTCACGCTCGTCGCGCAGGTTCGAGAACAGCGTTACCCAGGTGTTGCGCACCTTCTGGCGCCGGAACCAGTCATGAATGGTGTTCTGCAGGATACGCTGGAACAGCGGCGGCAGTTCGGCGGCACTCTTGTCACCGTACTTTTCCGCCAGCTTGATCATGGCGTCCTGCACGATATCCAGCGCGGCTTCGTCATCCCGCACGGCGAACACGGCCTGCTTGAAGGCGCGGCGCTCGACACTGGCGAGAAAGTCGGAGAGTTCCTTATCGGTGGCCATGCAGGCAGAAACAGCGGTTGGGCGGGGTAGCCGGGCCGAATGTGCCGTGGAAGTCCTGCGGCATCTCGGAAATGTTTGCGATCCTAGCAAAAAACACGTGGCTTCTGCCACTGCTGTATGCATGTGCAGACATGATGCCCTGCTCATGCACCGGCCGGTGTCGCGCCGGGCCCCCTGACGGTGCGGCATTGTAAAAAGCCCATTTACCGCGCTGGTGCATTGCAGTATCATCGGCGGTTCACACGACATCAGTGGTTGTCTCATCGGACCGCTTATGAGGCGGTCTTCTCATGCAGACGCGCACCGCTTGAACCCGAGCCACAAGCCCGGCAGAGAGCATCCAAACAATTTTTTGCCGAAAATTGCAAAGGACTGAAATGAACATGCCCAGCGCGGAATTTTCCCACGCAGATAGCAATTCATCCTCCGCTCGCGAAATGATCGGAGCGGAAATCCTCGTCAACGCACTTGCCGAAGAAGGCGTCGAGTACGTCTGGGGCTACCCCGGCGGCGCAGTGCTCTATATCTACGACGAGCTCCACAAGCAAAAGAAATTCGAACACATCCTGGTGCGCCACGAGCAGGCTGCCGTGCATGCCGCTGACGGCTATGCGCGCGCGACCGGCAAGGTGGGCGTTGCCCTGGTGACTTCGGGCCCGGGCGTGACCAATGCCGTGACCGGTATTGCCACTGCCTACCTGGATTCGATCCCGATGGTCGTGATCACCGGCAACGTGCCGACCCACGCCATTGGCCAGGATGCATTCCAGGAATGCGACACCGTCGGCATCACGCGTCCGATCGTCAAGCACAACTTCCTCGTGAAGGACGTGCGCGACCTGGCCGCGACGATCAAGAAGGCGTTCTTCATCGCCGCCACCGGCCGTCCCGGCCCCGTGGTGGTCGATATCCCGAAGGACGTGTCGCGCAACGCCTGCAAGTTCGAGTATCCGAAGACGATCGACATGCGGTCGTACAGCCCGGTGAACAAGGGTCACTCGGGTCAGATCCGCAAAGCCGTGGCGCTGCTGCAGGCCGCGGAGCGTCCGTTCATCTACTCGGGCGGCGGCGTGGTGCTGGCCAACGCCAGCGAAGAGCTGCGCGAACTGGCCGCACTGACTGGTCATCCGGTCACCAACACGCTGATGGGCCTGGGCGCGTTCCCGGGCACGCACAAGCAGTTCGTCGGCATGCTCGGCATGCACGGCACGTATGAAGCCAACATGGCCATGCAGAACTGCGACGTGCTGATCGCCATCGGCGCGCGTTTCGATGACCGCGTGATCGGCAACCCGGCGCACTTCACCGCGCAGGCGCGCAAGATCGTCCATATCGATATCGACCCGTCGTCGATCTCGAAGCGCGTCAAGGTGGATATCCCCATCGTCGGCAACGTCAAGGACGTGCTGCAGGAACTGATCGCCCAGATCAAGGCCAGCGACGTCAAGCCGCGCCGCGAGGCATTGGCCAAGTGGTGGGACCAGATCGAGCAATGGCGTTCGGTGGACTGCCTCAAGTACGACCGCGATTCCGAGATCATCAAGCCGCAATATGTGGTGGAAAAGATCTGGGAACTGACGAAGGGCGATGCGTTCATCTGCTCCGACGTCGGCCAGCACCAGATGTGGGCCGCGCAGTTCTACAAGTTCAACGAGCCGCGCCGCTGGATCAACTCCGGTGGCCTGGGCACGATGGGCGTGGGCCTGCCGTACGCAATGGGCATCAAGAAGGCATTCCCGGACAAGGAAGTCGTCACCATCACTGGCGAAGGCTCGATCCAGATGTGTATCCAGGAACTGTCGACCTGCCTGCAGTACGACACCCCGGTCAAGATCTGCTCGCTGAACAACGGCTACCTGGGCATGGTGCGCCAGTGGCAGGAAATCGAGTATGACAACCGCTACTCGCATTCCTACATGACCGCACTGCCGGACTTCGTGAAGCTGGCCGAGGCCTATGGCCACGTTGGCATGCGCATCGAGAAGACGTCCGACGTCGAACCGGCGCTGCGCGAGGCGTTCCGCCTGAAGGACCGCACCGTGTTCCTGGACTTCCAGACCGACCCCACCGAAAACGTGTGGCCGATGGTCCAGGCCGGCAAGGGTATCTCCGAAATGCTGCTCGGCGTGGAGGACCTGTAATGCGACATATCATCTCGGTCCTGCTGGAAAACGAACCCGGCGCGCTGTCGCGCGTGGTGGGCCTGTTCTCGGCTCGCGGATATAACATCGAGACGCTGACGGTAGCGCCTACCGAAGATGCGTCGCTGTCGCGGATGACCATCGTCACCACCGGTTCGGACGACGTGATCGAGCAGATCACGAAGCACCTGAACCGGCTGGTGGAAGTGGTCAAGGTGGTGGACCTGACCGAAGGCGCGCATATCGAGCGCGAGCTGATGCTCGTGAAAGTGCGTGCCGTGGGCAAGGAGCGCGAGGAAATGAAGCGCACCGCCGACATCTTCCGTGGCCGCATCATCGATGTGACCGAAAAGACGTACACCATCGAGCTGACCGGCAACGGCGGCAAGCTGGATGCGTTCCTCGATGCCATCGACCGCACCGCGATCCTGGAAACCGTCCGTACGGGCGGCTCCGGTATCGGCCGCGGCGAGCGCATTTTGAAGGTCTGACCGGCGCCACCGGCAACAGAGCACGGCCACAAGCCGACACGCAGTATCCCGAAGCGGCGCGACACCATCGACCGAACAGGCATCAGGTGTCTCGCCGCCACCCTAATACAAGATTTGAGAAATTGAAGGAACCATCATGAAAGTGTTTTACGACAAGGACGCCGACCTCTCCCTGATCAAGGGCAAGAATGTCACCATCATCGGCTACGGCTCGCAAGGCCACGCCCACGCACTGAACCTGAAGGATTCGGGCGTGAACGTGACGGTTGGTCTGCGCAAGAGTGGCGCGTCGTGGAACAAGGCGGCCAACGCCGGCCTGCAGGTCAAGGAAGTTGCCGAGTCCGTGAAGGGCGCCGACGTGGTCATGATCCTGCTGCCGGACGAGCAGATCGCCGACGTGTACAAGAACGAAGTGCACGCCAACATCAAGGAAGGCGCAGCACTGGCCTTCGCCCACGGCTTCAACGTGCACTACGGTGCCGTGATCCCGCGCGCCGACCTGGACGTGATCATGATCGCGCCGAAGGCCCCGGGCCACACCGTGCGCTCGACGTACTCGCAAGGTGGCGGCGTGCCGCACCTGATCGCCGTGCACCAGGACAAGTCCGGCGCTGCCCGTGACATCGCCCTGTCGTACGCCACCGCCAACGGCGGCGGCCGTGCCGGTATCATCGAGACGAACTTCCGCGAAGAAACCGAAACCGACCTGTTCGGCGAACAGGCCGTGCTGTGCGGCGGTACCGTCGAGCTGATCAAGGCTGGCTTCGAGACGCTGGTGGAAGCCGGCTACGCGCCGGAAATGGCGTACTTCGAGTGCCTGCACGAACTGAAGCTGATCGTCGACCTGATCTATGAAGGCGGCATCGCCAACATGAACTACTCGATCTCGAACAACGCCGAGTATGGTGAATACGTCACCGGCCCGCGCGTGGTGACCGAAGAGACCAAGAAGGCCATGAAGCAGTGCCTGACCGACATCCAGACCGGCGAGTACGCCAAGAGCTTCCTGCTGGAAAACAAGGCCGGCGCCCCGACGCTGATCTCGCGCCGTCGCCTGACGGCCGAGCACCAGATCGAGGAAGTGGGTGCGAAGCTGCGCGCGATGATGCCGTGGATCGCCAAGAACAAGCTGGTCGACCAATCGAAGAACTAAGCAGTACGGGCAACAAGCGGGGCGCCTGGCCGGAACGGCAGGGCGCTTCGCAAAGTGCCACAGCCGTCCAGTCTGCCGCCGGTCTCCTGCATCCAGGGAGACATTTGGCGGAGACTGGGCGGCTTTTTGTTATCCTTGTCGGACTTTTTCAGGCGCTGGCCTGATTTTTTCTTATATTTCGCATCGACACCGCCGCATGTCTTACCCAATGGGTGGAAAGCGTGCAAAGTGTCGAAATTGCGTGAACCCATCACAACGCTTGCATGAACTATCCTCATCCGCTGATCGCCCGTGAAGGCTGGCCATTCCTGGCCGGCGCTTTCATCATCTCGCTGCTGGTCCATGCCAGCGCGGGTTTCTGGTGGGCGTTGCCGCTGTGGATCATCACGGTTTTCGTGCTGCAGTTCTTCCGTGACCCGCCGCGGCCCATTCCGTCGGCCCCGAATGCGATCCTGGCCCCGGCCGATGGCCGCATCGTGGTGGTCGAGAAGACGCAGGATCCCTTCGCCGGCCGCGAGGCATTGAAGATCAGCGTGTTCATGAACGTGTTCAATGTGCACTCGAACCGTGCGTCGCTCGACGGCAAGGTCGAGAAGCTCGAATATTTCCCAGGCAAGTTCGTCAACGCCGACCTGGACAAGGCATCGCTCGAAAACGAGCGCAATGCAGTGGTGATCCGCCGCGCCGCAGACGGCCAGCTGGTGACGCTGGTGCAGGTGGCGGGTCTGGTGGCACGCCGGATCCTGTGCTACACCAAGGTGGGCGATACGCTCTCGCGCGGCCAGCGCTACGGCTTTATCCGCTTCGGCTCGCGTGTCGACGTGTACCTGCCCGTGGATGCCCGACCGCGCGTGACGATTGGCGAAAAGGTCTCGGCTTCGTCGACCGTGCTGGCCGAACTGGACGTCCAGGCCTAACGCGCCGCGGATCAGTCAGCGACAGGAGACCTGGCATGGGTGCCTTCAACCGACGCAACAAGCGGGTCAGCAACGGCAACGTGACGCACCTGCGTCCGTTCCGTCATAACCAGCTTCGCAACGACCCCGACTACGACGCCGACGAGCACGATATCGAATACGTGCGTCCGCGCCGCCGCGGGATCTACCTGCTGCCCAACGCATTCACCACGGCAGCACTGTTCGCGGGTTTCTTCGCGATCGTGCAGGCCATGAACATGCGCTTCGACGTGGCGGCCATCGCGATCTTTGCCGCGATGGTGCTCGACGGCATGGATGGACGCGTGGCGCGCATCACCAATACGCAGAGCGCATTCGGCGAGCAGTACGATTCACTGTCGGACATGACCTCGTTCGGCGTGGCGCCGGCGCTGGTGATGTACGAATGGATCCTGCATGACCTGGGCAAGTGGGGCTGGATCGCCGCGTTTGTCTACTGCACCTGCGCGGCGCTGCGCCTGGCGCGCTTCAACGCCAATATCGGCGTGGTGGACAAGCGATTCTTCCAGGGCCTGCCCAGCCCGGCGGCGGCGGCGCTGGTGGCCGGCTTTGTCTGGTTGGCCATCGACAACAAGCTGCCGGTGAAGGAATTGTGGATGCCGTGGGTCGCGTTTGCGATCACGCTCTATGCCGGCCTGTCGATGGTGTCGAACGCGCCGTTCTACAGTGGCAAGGCACTCGACGTGCGCTATCGCGTGCCATTCGGCATGATGGTGCTGGTGCTGGTGCTGTTCGTGGTGGTGTCGTCCGATCCGCCCGTGGCACTGTTCGGCCTGTTCGTGGCCTACGCGATCTCGGGTTACCTGCTGTGGGCCTGGCGCTCGATCCACGGGCAACCCGGCGGGGCAGGCAAGGTCCGTGCAGCCGGCTCCGGCAACGGTGCGGGCAATGGTGCAGGCAGCGATCGCTGACCGGTATCGATGAAGGGCGCTCTCGGGCGCCCTTTGTTTTTTGGTGTGTCGTAGTCAGTTCCACCCACCCTCAGGAGAATGTCATGGGCATGTTCGACTTCATCAAGGAAGCGGGAGAAAAGTTGTTTGGCAAGGGCGAAGCCAAGGCTGCGCAGGAAGCGGCTGCTGCCGATCCATCGGCGAGCGACAAGGCCGAGGCGGCCAATCGTGCGGCAGGCGATGCGATCGAGGCGTATATCGCGCAAATGGGACTCAGCGCGACCGGATTGACCGTTACGGTGGACGGTTCGCAGGGCAAGGTCACGGTGTTTGGCGTGGCGCCGGACCAGGCAACGCGCGAGAAGATCATCCTGTGCTGCGGCAATGTCGAAGGCGTCGATGCGGTCGAGGACAAGATGTCGGTCAATGTCGAGACCAGCGAATCGCAGTGGCATACCGTGGTGAAGGGCGACACGCTGTGGGCGATTTCCCAGGCGGCCTATGGCAACGGGGCGGAGTACAACAAGATTTTCGAAGCCAACAAGCCGATGCTCTCGCATCCGGACAAGATCTACCCGGGGCAGAAGCTGCGCATTCCGCCAAAGTAAGTGGGAAAGTAAGTGGCAAAGTAAGCGTCCGCAGGAGAGCGGGAAAAAGCCGGTTGCACGCGCGCTGCAAACCGGCTATAGTCGCCGCATGATTTCGCGCCAGACCCTAATCGCTCGCACCACCCTAGGTGGCCTACTAGGCCATCAGGTCGGGACGCGCGCGCGCTGAGGGAACGCCAAAACACCCTAGCGCGAAAATCACCAGGATTTTTAAACGCCCCGGCCTGCATCCATGCACGCCGGGGCGTTTTGCATTCTGACCGGAATGCCCCGCGGCGGGACAGCGCGGTACACAGCACATAAGGCACAGCCCAGGAGCTCCACAAATGTCTGACAAACTCATCATTTTCGACACCACGTTGCGTGACGGCGAGCAATCGCCCGGCGCGTCGATGACCCGCGAAGAGAAGATCCGCATTGCGCGTCAGCTCGAGCGCCTGAAGGTCGATGTGATCGAGGCCGGCTTCGCGGCCAGCTCCAACGGCGACTTCGAGGCCATCCGCTCGATCGCCCAGGTGGTGAAGGACTCGACGATCTGCTCGCTGGCCCGCGCCAACGACAAGGACATTGCCCGTGCCGCCGAAGCGCTGAAGCCCGCCAACTCGTTCCGTATCCACACGTTCATCGCCACGTCGGCGTTGCACATGGAAAAGAAGCTGCGCATGACGCCGGACCAGGTCTATGAACAGGCCCGCCTGGCCGTGCGTTTCGCACGCCAGTTCACCGACGACATCGAGTTCTCGCCCGAGGACGGCAGCCGTTCGGACATGGACTTCCTGTGCCGCGTGCTCGAAGGCGTGATCGCCGAAGGCGCCACCACGATCAACCTGCCCGACACCGTTGGCTATGCCGTGCCGGAAGGCTATGCGGAACTGATCCGCTCGGTGCGCGAGCGGATTCCGAATTCGGACAAGGCAATCTGGTCGGTGCATTGCCATAACGACCTGGGCATGGCCGTGGCCAATTCGCTGGCCGCGGTGAAGCTCGGCGGTGCGCGCCAGGTCGAATGCACGATCAATGGCCTGGGCGAGCGCGCCGGCAATACCAGCCTGGAAGAAGTCGTGATGGCCGTGAAGACGCGCCGTGACTACTTCAACATGGATGTCGGCATCGACACCACGCAGATCGTGCCGGCATCGAAGCTGGTGTCGCAGGTGACCGGCTTCGTGGTGCAGCCGAACAAGGCCGTGGTGGGCGCCAATGCGTTTGCACACGCCTCGGGCATCCACCAGGACGGCGTGCTCAAGGCGCGCGACACGTATGAAATCATGCGTGCCGAAGATGTGGGCTGGACCGCCAACAAGATCGTGCTGGGCAAGCTCTCGGGCCGCAACGCATTCAAGCAGCGCCTGCAGGAACTCGGCATCGAACTCGAGAGCGAGGCCGAGATCAATGCCGCCTTCACGCGCTTCAAGGAACTGGCCGACCAGAAGGCCGAGATCTTCGACGAAGACATCATGGCGATTGTCTCGGACGAAGAGCAGGAAAACGCCAACGAACACTATCGTTTCGTATCGCTGTCGCAGCGTTCGGAAACCGGCGAGCGCCCGCATGCACGCGTGGTCTTCAACGTCGATGGCACCGAGCAGACTGGCGAGGCGGAAGGCAATGGTCCGGTCGATGCCACGCTGCACGCGATCGAAGGCCGCGTGAACAGTGGTGCCGAACTGGTGCTGTATTCGGTGAACGCGATTACCGCGGGCACCCAGGCGCAGGGCGAAGTGACCGTGCGGCTGACCAAGGCTGGCCGCATCGTCAATGGCGTTGGCACTGACCCTGACATCGTCGCCGCTTCGGCCAAGGCCTACCTGGCGGCGCTGAACAAATTGCACGACAAGGCCGTGCAGAAGATCAATCCGCAGATCTGAACCCGATTCCTGCGAGTGCGATGGCGGGGCTCACAAGGCCCCGGCCATCATGGACCGCCCGGCTGCCGCGTATCGCGTGGCGCCGGGCGGTTTGTCGTTGCGGCGTCGTTGCCGCGTTACCGGGTCAGTTGCGCTCGGGCCGGTCGCGCAGCGGATCGGGTGTGACCAGCGAGCGGCGCAGTACGCCGGCATCGTCAAACATGAAGTTGAACATCGAGTACCACATGTCCTCGTGCAGGAAGCGATAGCTCCATGTTTCCAGTTTCAGTCGCGGGTAGTATTCCACTGGCTCGCGCGGCGCGCCGAAGTGCTCCAGCACGTCTTTCTTGGTCCAGACATTGATCTGCGCCTTGTAGAGTTCGGTGGTGGTCAGCATCTGCCGGAAGTTGGTCAGCTTGCCGTCACGGTCGAAGTCGGCCGCGTAGGAGTACTCGCCCAGCGGCTGCTTCGAGTAGAACCAGCGCGTGGTGCCGTCGTCGAGCCGGTAGACGTCGGTAGGCTTGCCAAAGGTTGCCTCGACGGCGGCCTGGGGCTGGCCGACCAGCTTCAGGCCGGTGTTGACCGGGGCCAGGGCGGGGCCCAGCGCGGCGCAGCCGGCCAGGGTGGCGCTAGCCAGCACCACGGCGGCCATCCAGCGGCGCAGCGGCTGCGACGCATGCGTGGGTCGTGTGGATTGCGTGGGTTGCGTGGGGTGTGTCATGTCAGGTGCCTTGTGAAGCAGATTTACGCAATTGCCGTGAGTGTAGCGGGGCCGGGCGCTCTGTGTGTACCATCGCGGGTTTTGCGACAGGCGACAGGAGAAACGATGGCGGGCATCAGAGTGCACGGTTTGCGTGCGTGGCTGGCAACGGCACTGTGCTGCGTAAGCGTGGCGGCACTGGCGCAGGGGCCGGCCCAGGCCGCGGCAGGCACGCCGATCCGGCTGGGCATGATCGACGGCTTGTCCGGGGCGTTTGCCAACGCCGGCGAGGCCGTGGCGCGCAATCTGCGCCTGTCGATCGAGCGCATCAACGCGCGCGGTGGCGTGAAGCTTCCCGATGGCGCCCACCCGCTGGAACTGGTCACGTTCGACAGCAAGGGCAATGTCGACGAAAGCCTGATCCAGTTTCGCGGCCTCGTCGACAAGCGTATTCCGTTCGTGCTGCAGGGCAATAGCTCGGCCGTGGCCAGCGCGCTGGTGGCGGCCGTCAATCGCCAGAACCAGCGCCAGCCCGATGCGCGCGTGCTGTTCCTGAACTACTCGGCTGTCGATCCCGCGCTGACCAACGAAAATTGCAGTTTCTGGCATTTTCGTTTCGATGCCAGTTCGGACATGCGCATGCAGGCGCTGACCGAGGCGATCCGCAGTGAGCATGCGGTGCGCAAGATCTACCTGATCGACCAGGACTACAGCTTTGGTCACCAGGTTGCGCGTTCCGCGCGCGAGATGCTGGCGGCCAAGCGGCCCGATATCCAGATCGTGGGCGATGAATTCCACCCGATCGGCAAGATCAAGGATTTCGCGCCGTATATTGCCAAGATCAAGGCCAGCGGCGCCGACGCGGTGATCACGGGCAACTGGGGCAACGACCTGACGCTGATGATCAAGGCCGCGCGCGAGGGCGGCCTCAACGCGCGCTTCTACACGTTCTACGGCAATGGCCTGGGGGCGCCGGCGGCGATGGGCGACGCTGGCGTGGGCCGCGTGCTGGCCGTGGCCGAATGGCACCCGAACGTGGGTGGCGCGGCGTCTGATGCGTTCTACCAGTCGTTTGGCAAGCGCTATCCCGATCCGCGCGACGACTACGTGCACCTGCGCATGCAGATGATGGTGGAAATGCTTGCGCGAGCCATCGAGCAGGCCGGCTCCACCGATGCCGTGGCGGTGGCCTATGCGCTCGAGAACATGCGTTTCACGAACGGCTTCCATGAGGCAACGGTGCGGGCCGATGACCATCAGGTGCTGCAACCGCTTTATGTATCGGTCATGGCAAGGCAGGGCGGCGAGGTGCGCTTCGACAACGAGGGGTCCGGCTATGGATTCCGCACCGTGAAGAAGCTCAAGGCGGCCCAGACCACCTTGCCGACCACGTGCCGCATGGAGCGCCCCGCGCGCAATTAGGCGCGCACGGCAACGGCGCGATTCGCAGCCGGGCGGAATTCGGCTATAATGCGCGGCTGTCGTCTGCAAGCCACCTGGCTGCCGGCGGCGGATGCCTCAAGTCAATTCAGGCACGACGCAGGTGGCGCATCCCGCGCTACGGCGTTCGCAAGTGAAAGGGAATCATCATGGCAATCGCCAACAAGTCCGAAGTCATCCAGAAGTTCGCCCGCGCCGCCAACGACACGGGTAGCCCCGAAGTCCAGGTCGCCCTGCTGACCACGCGCATCAACGAACTGACCCCCCACTTCAAGGCCAACATGAAGGATCACCACAGCCGCCGCGGTCTGCTGCGCATGGTGAGCCGTCGTCGTCGCCTGCTGGACTACCTCAAGTCCAACGACGCCGACCGTTACCGCGCCCTGATCGAAGCCCTGGGCCTGCGCAAGTAAGGTCTGCGGATGGCAGCACGGATCCTGCAAGAGTTGTTCGCGCACGATTTCACGTGAGGCCGCAATGCCTGCGCCAGCACTGCTGGGGCAGGCATTTTGCTTTTCTGGCCCGGCGTTACGGCGGTTACGGCGCCGGGTTGGTGGTGAAGTGATGTTTGTTTCACGTATTGGCTGGGCGACAATGCCTGGCACCGTTGCGTCTGCCGTTGCATCAACGGGTGCGACGGAGTAAGTTACCTCGCTCTTTATCGCAGAATTGCACCGGAGCCGGCCAAGGAAACGGGGTTTTGTGTCATTCCATCGCGCCATCGCCACTGACCGTCACTGACGGTGGCGCGATGGAATGGCATAGCACTTCCCTGAGACTGCGGACCGGGAACAATCCGGCAGTTCGCCTGCCGCTGCGAGCGCAGGCGTCGCCAGCCGTACCGTATTGACGGCAGGCAAGGCAAGTTATTCAAGGAACGCTCATGACCATGTTCAACAAGATCGTCAAGGAATTCCAGTGGGGCCAGCATACGGTCCGCATGGAAACCGGTGAGATCGCCCGCCAGGCGTCTGGCGCCGTGATCGTCGATGTGGAAGACACCGTGGTGCTGGCCACCGTGGTGGCAGCCAAGAGCCCGAAGCCGGGCCAGGACTTCTTCCCGCTGACTGTCGACTACATCGAAAAGACCTACGCCGCGGGCAAGATCCCTGGTGGTTTCTTCCGGCGTGAAGGCCGTCCGTCGGAAAGCGAGACGCTGACCTCGCGCCTGATCGACCGTCCGCTGCGTCCGCTGTTCCCGGAAGGCTTCTACAACGAAGTGCAGGTGGTGATCCACGTACTGTCGATCAACCCGGAAGTGCCGGCCGACATCCCGGCCCTGATCGCTTCGTCCGCCGCGCTGGCCGTGTCGGGCATTCCGTTCAATGGCCCGGTGGGCGCCGCCCGCGTTGGCTACAAGGATGGTCAGTACCTGCTGAACCCGACCCGCGCGCAGATCGCCACGTCGGAGCTGGACCTGATCGTGGCCGGTACCGAGCGTGCCGTGCTGATGGTGGAATCGGAAGCCAACCAGCTGTCGGAAGACGTGATGCTGGGCGCCGTGGTGTATGGCCACGAGCAGATGCAGATCGCCGTCAACGCGATCCACGAACTGGTCCGTGAAGGTGGCAAGCCGGAATGGGACTGGGCACCCGCGGCCAAGAACGAAGCGCTGATCGCCAAGGTCAGCGAGATCGGCCTGTCGCTGCTGCAGGAAGCCTACCAGCTGCGCCAGAAGTCGGCCCGCAGCGCCAAGCTCAAGGAAGTCAACGCAACCGTGCTGGCCAAGCTGGCCGAAGCCGGCGTGGAAGCCGACAAGGTTGAAGTTGGCAACGTGCTGTTCGATCTGGAAGCGAAGATCGTGCGTGGCCAGATCCTGGCCGGCGAGCCGCGTATCGACGGCCGCGACACGCGCACCGTGCGCCCGATCGAGATCCGTTCGTCGGTGCTGCCGCGCGCCCACGGTTCGTCGCTGTTCACGCGTGGTGAAACCCAGGCACTGGCAGTGGCCACGCTGGGCACCAAGAGCGACGAGCAGATCATCGACGCACTGGCCGGTGAATACCGCGACCGCTTCATGCTCCACTACAACATGCCTCCGTTCGCCACCGGCGAAACCGGTCGCGTGGGTAGCCCGAAGCGTCGTGAAATCGGTCACGGCCGCCTGGCCAAGCGCGCACTGATCCCGGTGCTGCCGAAGGAAGACGAATTCGCCTACACGATCCGCCTGGTCTCGGAAATCACCGAGTCGAACGGTTCGTCGTCGATGGCTTCGGTGTGCGGCGGCTGCCTGGCACTGATGGACGCCGGCGTTCCGGTCAAGGCGCACGTGGCTGGCGTGGCCATGGGCCTGATCCTCGAAGGCAACAAGTTTGCCGTGCTGACCGACATCCTCGGCGACGAAGATCACCTCGGCGACATGGACTTCAAGGTGGCGGGTACCGATACCGGTATTACCGCGCTGCAGATGGACATCAAGGTGCAGGGCATCACCAAGGAAATCATGCAGGTTGCGCTGGCACAGGCACGCGAAGGCCGCATCCATATCCTGGGCAAGATGCAGGAAGCCATGGGCCATGCACGCACCGAGCTGTCGGCCCATGCTCCGCGCATGATCACCATGAAGATCCATCCGGACAAGATCCGCGAAGTGATCGGCAAGGGCGGCTCGACCATCCAGGCGCTGACCAAGGAAACGGGCACGACCATCGACATCCAGGAAGACGGCACGATCACGATCGCGTCGACCTCGAACGAAGGCATGGCCGAAGCCAAGCGCCGCATCGAGGGAATCACCGCGGAAGCCGAAGTGGGCAAGATCTACCCCGGCACCGTGCTGAAGCTGCTGGACTTCGGCGCCATCGTGAACATCCTGCCGGGCAAGGACGGTCTGCTGCATATCTCGGAGATCGTCAACGAGCGCGTGAAGGACATCAAGGACTGGCTGAAGGAAGGCCAACACGTGCGCGTGAAGCTGATCCAGGCCGACGAGAAGGGTCGTCTGCGCCTGTCGCTGAAGGCTGCGCTGGCTGAAGAGGGTGGCAGCATCAGCCCG
The DNA here is from genome assembly GCF_057315035.1 of Cupriavidus sp. Taxonomy (NCBI): domain Bacteria; kingdom Pseudomonadati; phylum Pseudomonadota; class Betaproteobacteria; order Burkholderiales; family Burkholderiaceae; genus Cupriavidus; species Cupriavidus sp. The sequence continues at coordinate 144,548 of NZ_DBHKYV010000006.1, forward strand.
ATCGCCCCGCAAGGCGATGCACCGGCTGCTCCGACCTCGCCGGAGCAACAGCAGTAAGCTGAAGCGGCAAGCAGGCAGTAGCAGTACCCCATGAAAGCGGCTGGCGATGTCCAGCCGCTTTTTTGTTTACACTGCCGGTCAGTCTTCAACCTGCGGCACGCGCGTGCAAGCTCGCGCGCGTGGTGCGACCCACGACATTAATGAGGAGTCATCATGAAAGCCATCGAGATCCGCGAGTACGGCGCCCCCGAAGTCCTGCAGGAAACACAGCGCCCCGATCCGGAGCCGAAGGCCGGTGAAATCCTGATTCGCGTGGCTGCCGCCGGTATCAATCGTCCCGACGTGTTCCAGCGTACCGGCAACTATCCGGTGCCGCCCGGTGCATCGGATCTGCCAGGCCTTGAAGTTGCCGGCGTGGTGGTGGGTGGCGATCTGTCGAATGCGGCGAACCGCTTTGGCCTGAAGGTGGGCGATCGGGTTTGCGCGCTGGTGCAGGGCGGTGGCTACGCGGAGCTGTGCACCGCGCCGGTCGAGCAGTGCCTGCCGGTGCCGGAAGGCCTCAGCGATATCGAGGCGGCTGCGTTGCCGGAAACGTTCTTCACGGTCTGGAGCAATGTGTTTGATCGTGGCCAGCTTGGCCGTGGCCCGCGCGGTGCCGCGGAGACGCTGCTGATCCAGGGTGGGTCGAGCGGCATCGGGACCACGGCGATCCAGATCGCCAAGGCGATGGGCTTCAAGGTCTTTGTCACCGCTGGCAGCGACGACAAGTGCAAGGCGTGCGAAGACCTCGGTGCTGATCGCGCGATCAACTACAAGACGCAGGACTTCGTGGCCGAGGTAAAGGCCTTGACCGAAGGCAAGGGCGTCGACGTGATCCTCGACATGGTGGCCGGCTCGTACCTGGCGCGCGAACTGTCGTGCATCGCCGATGACGGTCGCATCGTGATCATCGCGTTGCTCGGCGGCGGCAAGGCGGAAATCCCGCTTGGCGATATCCTGCGTCGCCGTATCACGATCACGGGCTCGACGCTGCGTCCGCGTCCGGCATCGTTCAAGGGGGCCATTGCCCAGGCGCTGCACCAGAACGTCTGGCCGCTGCTGGCCTCGGGCAAGATCAAGCCGGTGATCCACAAGGTGTTCCCGGCCGCGCAGGCAGCGGACGCACACCGGCTGATGGAATCGAGCGAGCACATCGGCAAGATCGTGCTGACCTGGTAATTCGACGGGTCTGGCGCCATCGGATCCGCACAATCGTGCCTTGACTGGCGCGATTGTGGGTCGATTGTGGGCCGATGGCCACTGGCCGTCCGCAATTGTCCGCCCCATGCTGGCGGCACCCCCATGACCACGCTACAATAGCCGGTTTGATTCAAAGAGGGGACCCTTGTGAGACAAAAGCTGGTCATCGGCAACTGGAAGATGCATGGCAGCCTGGCCGCCAATGCGGCCCTGCTCGACGGTATCAAGGCGGCGCCGGCCAAGGCAAAGCTGGCCGTCTGCGCACCGTTTCCCTATCTTGCCCAGTGCCAGTCGCTGCTCACCGGATCGCAGGTGTCCTGGGGTGCCCAGGATGTCTCGGCCGAGGTCAAGGGTGCCTTCACGGGTGAGGTTGCTGCCCCGATGCTGGCCGAGTTTGCTTGCGCCTATGCGCTGGTGGGCCACTCCGAGCGCCGCACCTATCATGCCGAGACCGATGCAACGGTAGCGACCAAGGCGTTGCGCGCACTGGAAGCGGGTATCGTTCCGGTGGTGTGCGTTGGCGAGACGCTGGCCGAACGCGAGGCAGGCCAGACCGAGGCCGTGGTGGGTCGTCAGCTGCAGGCTGTTCTCGATGCTTTGTCTATCGAGCAGCTTGAGCGCATTGTTCTGGCCTATGAGCCCGTGTGGGCCATCGGTACCGGCAAGACCGCGACCAGCGAGCAGGCCCAGGCCGTGCACGCTGCGCTGCGTGCGCAGGTGGCGGCGAAGGATGCCGGTGTGGCACAGCGCATGGCCATCCTGTACGGCGGCAGCGTCAAGCCTGACAATGCAGCCGAACTGTTTTCCATGTCCGATATCGACGGGGGCCTGATTGGTGGCGCCTCGCTGAAGGCGGATGATTTCCTCGCGATCGGCAACGCCTGAATGCCGGATGCGACTGTCTGATCAGGCAAGTACGAAACGAATTTAAACAAATGGCAATCTTCAAGACTTTGTTGGTCATCGTGCAGGTTCTGTCCGCGCTTGGCGTGATCGGCCTCGTCCTGCTGCAGCATGGCAAGGGTGCGGACGTTGGCGCTGCGTTCGGTTCGGGCGCATCGGGCAGCCTGTTCGGTGCATCGGGCTCGGCAAACTTCCTGTCGCGTACCACGGCCGTGCTGGCAGCACTGTTTTTCGCCTGCACGCTGGGTCTGACGTTGCTGGGCAACTACAAGCCCCAGGCCTCGCTGGGTGTCATGGGTGCCGCGCAACAACCGCAGGGTGCATCTGCGGCTGCCGCATCCGCGCCTGCGGCCGCAGCATCCGCGCCCGCTGGTCCGGCTGTGCCGAAGTAAGGTCGGACTCCGCGCAATAATCGAACAGTGTGTTCGTCGATTCCTGATTTTATTTGCAGTTGTGCATTGAACAAATCAGGAATCATGAGTTAGAATGCAAGGCTTGAAACGATTCCCCAGCGGCGAAGCAGAAGTCAAAGGAAATACTCCTTTAGCCAGGCTTCGCAGGGTGTAAAAACCCGGCGCAAGGCAATATTGTTTCTCCCCCAGCCGACGTGGTGAAATTGGTAGACACGCTATCTTGAGGGGGTAGTGGCGAAAGCTGTGCGAGTTCGAGTCTCGCCGTCGGCACCAAAAAACTTGATCGGAAGTCTGTGTCGCACCCGTGTCATGCACGGGTGCAAACATGACTCTCCGGCAGTCCGCAAGGCGGCGCCGTAGCTAAGACGGGATGGCGCCTGGGGTGGGCAACAGGACGCCGCTAGCTGCTGGTGCTGTTGACAACATTCCAGATAAGGCTGGCCGTACCTTGACACTCGAAGCCTACTTCCCCGTCCTCATCTTTATCCTCTTTGGCATCGTGCTCGGTGTAGCGCTGATGGCCATTGGTCGGATTCTCGGTCCCTACAAGCCTGACGCAGCGAAGCTGTCGCCGTACGAGTGCGGCTTCGAAGCGTTCGAGGATGCGCGCATGAAGTTCGACGTGCGCTATTACCTCATCGCCATCCTCTTTATCCTGTTCGATCTCGAAACTGCCTTCCTGTTTCCGTGGGGCGTTGCCCTCAAGGACATCGGTTGGCCGGGATTCATCGCCATGGGCGTGTTTCTGCTGGAATTCATCGTGGGCTTCGTCTACATCTGGAAAAAGGGCGCGCTCGATTGGGAGTGATGTGAAATGGCAATCGAAGGCGTTCTCAACGAAGGCTTTGTCACGACTACGGCTGACAAGCTGATCAACTGGACCCGTACGGGTTCCCTGTGGCCCATGACGTTCGGTCTGGCCTGCTGTGCAGTGGAAATGATGCACGCCGGCGCCGCACGCTACGACATGGACCGTTTCGGCGTGATTTTCCGCCCGTCGCCGCGTCAATCCGACGTGATGATCGTGGCCGGTACGCTGTGCAACAAGATGGCCCCCGCGCTGCGCAAGGTCTACGACCAGATGGCGGAACCGCGCTGGGTCATCTCGATGGGCTCGTGCGCCAATGGCGGTGGCTACTATCACTACTCGTATTCGGTGGTGCGTGGCTGTGACCGCATCGTGCCGGTCGACATCTATGTTCCGGGCTGCCCGCCGACCGCGGAAGCGCTGATCTACGGCGTGATCCAGCTGCAGAACAAGATCAAGCGTACCAACACCATTGCGCGCAAGGGCTGACATGGCGAACCTCGATACCCTCAAGGCCGCCCTCGAGAAAGTTCTGGGCAAGCGCGTGCAGAACCTGACCGAGGCCCTCGGCGAACTGACGCTGGTCGTCAAGGCTGAAGACTACCTCGACGTCGCGCGCCTGCTGCGCGACGATCCGTCGCTGCGCTTTGAACAGGCAGTGGATCTCTGCGGCGTCGATTACTCCGATTACGCTGAAGGCGCCTGGGACGGCCCGCGCTTTGCCGCGGTGACGCACCTGCTGTCGGTCACGCACAACTGGCGCCTGCGCCTGCGCGCATTCGCGCCGGACGACGACCTGCCGGTACTGCCGTCGCTGATCGATGTCTGGAACTCGCTGAACTGGTTCGAGCGCGAAGCGTTCGACTTCTACGGCATCGTGTTCGAAGGCCATCCGGACCTGCGCCGCATCCTGACCGACTACGGTTTCGTCGGTCATCCGTTCCGCAAGGACTTCCCGGTTTCGGGCTACGTGGAAATGCGTTACGACCCCGAGCAGAAACGGGTCATCTACCAGCCGGTGACGATCGAGCCGCGCGAAATCACGCCGCGCGTGATTCGCGAGGACAACTACGGCGGCACGCAGCACTGAGAACGGCGTCATGGCAGATATCAAGAACTACACCCTAAACTTCGGTCCCCAACACCCTGCAGCCCACGGCGTGCTGCGCCTGGTGCTTGAGTTGGACGGCGAAGTCATCCAGCGTGCCGACCCCCACATCGGCCTGCTGCACCGTGCCACCGAAAAGCTGGCCGAGCAGAAAACCTGGATCCAGAACGTTCCCTACATGGACCGCCTCGACTACGTGTCGATGATGGTCAACGAACACGCGTACGTGATGGCCATCGAGCGCATGCTCGGCCTCGAGGTGCCGGTGCGCGCCCAGTACATCCGCGTGATGTTCGACGAGATCACCCGTCTGCTGAACCACCTGATGTGGATCGGCTCGCACGCGCTGGACGTGGGTGCGATGGCGGTGTTCCTCTACGCGTTCCGTGAACGCGAGGACATGTTCGACATGTACGAGGCGGTGTCCGGTGCGCGCATGCACGCGGCCTACTATCGACCGGGCGGCGTGTACCGCGACCTGCCCGACACGATGCCGCAGTATCGTGCATCGAAGATCCACAACGAGAAGGCCATCAAGGTCATGAACGATGCCCGTTCGGGCTCGTTGCTGGACTTCATCGAGGACTTCACGAACCGATTCCCGACGTATGTCGATGAATATGAGACGCTGCTGACCGATAACCGTATCTGGAAGCAACGTCTGGTCGATATCGGCGTGGTGACTCCCGAGCGTGCACTGCAGATGGGCTTCACCGGTCCGATGCTGCGTGGCTCGGGCATCGAGTGGGACCTGCGCAAGAAGCAGCCCTACGAGGTGTACGACCAGCTCGACTTCGACATCCCGGTGGGTACGGCAGGCGACTGCTACTCGCGCTACCTGGTGCGTGTGGAAGAAATGCGCCAGTCGAACCGGATCATCAAGCAGTGCATCGACTGGCTGCGTCGCAACCCGGGCCCGGTGATCACCGAGAACCACAAGGTGGCACCGCCGTCGCGCGTCGACATGAAGTCGAACATGGAAGAGCTGATCCACCACTTCAAGCTGTTCACCGAAGGCATGCACGTGCCGCCGGGCGAGGCTTATGCGGCGGTGGAGCATCCGAAGGGCGAATTCGGTATCTACGCGATCTCCGACGGTGCGAACAAGCCGTACCGCCTGAAGATTCGTGCCCCGGGCTATGCCCACCTGGCCGCGCTCGACGAGATGGCCAGGGGACACATGATTGCGGATGCGGTCACGATCATCGGTACACAGGACATCGTGTTCGGCGAGATCGACCGCTAAGGGATACCGGCAAGACAGGTAACCCGTCACAGGCCGTTGTCCGGACGACGATCCGGGCGTGTTCGGCCGGCCCCGGCGGTAACGGTGGCGGCAGGCAATGCCTGCAACGGACTGGCAAGGAGTGCAGGGCGCTCCGGGCCGGCAGAACATGGCAGCGACGGCTGCAAACCAGCGAAGCCCCGCAAGATGCGCGGCTGCGCCGTATTACTGCAATGACCATGCTATCAGCAGAAGCTCTCAAGGAAATCGATCGCGCGATCGCGAAGTATCCGACCGACCAGAAGCAGTCGGCCGTGATGGCGGCACTCGCCGTGGCACAGGGCGAGGTGGGCTGGGTTTCCCCCGAAGTCATGCAGTTCGTCGCCAGCTACCTGGAAATGCCGCCTGTGTGGGTGGAAGAGGTGGCCACGTTCTACAACATGTATGACACCAAGCCGGTCGGCAAGTACAAGCTGACCGTCTGCACCAACCTGCCGTGCGCGCTGTCGGGCGGCGACCGGGCTGGCGAATACCTGAAGCGCAAGCTCGGGATCGACTACAACGAAACCACCGCTGACGGCTGCTTCACGCTGAAGGAAGGCGAGTGCATGGGCGCTTGCGGCGACGCACCGGTGATGATCGTCAACAACACCCGCATGTGCAGCTTCATGAGCGACCAGAAGCTCGACGCCCTGGTCGACGAGCTCAAGGCCGAAGCCGCCGCCAAGGGGGACAAGTAACATGACCTCTCTGCACGACCGTCACATCAAGCCGCTGATCCTGGCCGGCCTGGACGGCAAGAACTGGCACCTCGAGGACTACGTCAAGCGTGGTGGCTACAAGCAGCTGCGCCGCATCCTCGAAGGCAAGGTACCCCCCGAGCAGGTGATTGCCGACGTCAAGGCGTCGGGCCTGCGTGGCCGTGGCGGTGCGGGCTTCCCGACCGGCCTGAAGTGGAGCTTCATGCCGCGTACGTTCCCGGGCCAGAAATACCTCGTCTGCAATACCGACGAAGGCGAGCCGGGTACGTTCAAGGATCGCGACATCATCCGCTACAACCCGCATTCGCTGATCGAGGGCATGGCCATCGGCGCGTATGCGATGGGCATCACCGTGGGCTACAACTACATCCACGGCGAGATCTGGAACGAGTACAAGATCTTCGAGGAAGCCCTCGAGGAAGCGCGTGCCGCCGGGTTCCTGGGTGACAACATCCTGGGTTCGGGCTTCAGCTTCCAGCTGCATGCCCACCACGGCTATGGCGCATACATCTGCGGCGAGGAAACCGCGCTGCTCGAATCGCTGGAAGGCAAGAAAGGCCAGCCGCGCTTCAAGCCGCCGTTCCCGGCCAGCTTCGGCCTGTATGGCAAGCCGACCACGATCAACAACACCGAGACGTTCGCCGCGGTGCCGTTCCTGCTGGAAATCGGCCCCGAGGAGTACCTGAAGATCGGCAAGCCGAACAACGGCGGCACCAAGATCTTCTCGATCTCGGGTGACATCGAGCGTCCGGGCAACTACGAAATCCCGCTGGGCACGCCGTTCTCGACGTTGCTCGAGCTGGCTGGCGGCATGCGCGGCGGCAAGCAGATCAAGGCGGTGATCCCGGGCGGCTCGTCCGCGCCGGTGGTGCCGGGCGACCTGATGATGGCGACGACCATGGACTACGACTCGATCGCCAAGGCCGGCTCGATGCTGGGCTCGGGCGCCGTGATCGTGATGGACGAAACGCGTTGCATGGTGCGGTCGCTGCTGCGCCTGTCGTATTTCTACTTTGAAGAATCGTGCGGCCAGTGCACGCCGTGCCGTGAAGGCACCGGCTGGCTCTATCGCATGGTGAATCGTATTGAACACGGAGAAGGCCGCCAGGAAGACCTGGACCTGCTCAATAACGTCGCGGAAAACATCATGGGTCGCACGATTTGCGCGCTCGGCGATGCCGCGGCGATGCCGGTACGCGGCATGCTCAAGCACTACTGGAAAGAGTTCGAATATCACGTCGAACACAAGCAGTGCATGGTCCCGGCCCATTCCTGAAGCGTGGCAGAACATGGTTGAACTCGAGATCGACGGCAAGAAGGTAGAGGTTGCGGAAGGCAGCCTCGTGATGGAAGCAGCCCGCAAGCTGGGCACCTACATCCCGCACTTCTGCTACCACCGCAAACTGTCCATCGCGGCGAACTGCCGCATGTGCCTGGTCGAAGTGGAAAAGGCGCCCAAGGCGCTGCCCGCGTGCGCCACTCCGGTGACGCCCGGCATGAAGGTCTTCACGAACTCCGAAAAGGCCGTCAAGGCCCAGAAGTCCGTGATGGAATTCCTGCTGATCAATCACCCGCTCGACTGCCCGATCTGCGATCAGGGCGGCGAATGCCAGCTGCAGGATCTGGCCGTGGGCTACGGTGCCTCGGAGTCGCGCTACAAGGAAGAAAAGCGCGTGGTGTTCCACAAGAACGTGGGCCCGCTGATCTCCATGGAGGAGATGACCCGCTGCATCCACTGCACCCGCTGCGTGCGCTTTGGCCAGGAAGTGGCCGGCGTGATGGAGCTGGGCATGCTGAACCGCGGCGAGCATTCGGAAATCACGACGTTCGTGGGCCAGACCGTTGATTCGGAACTGTCCGGCAACATGATCGACCTGTGCCCGGTTGGCGCGCTGACCAGCAAGCCGTTCCGCTATTCCGCCCGTACGTGGGAACTCGGCCGCCGCAAGTCGGTGTCGCCGCACGACGGCGTGGGTGCCAACCTCGTGGTCCAGACCAAGAACCAGCGCGTGATGCGCGTGGTGCCGCTGGAAAACGAAGACATCAACGAATGCTGGATCTCGGACAAGGACCGCTTCGCGTATGAAGGCCTGAACAGTGCCGACCGTCTGTCGCGCCCGCTGCTGAAGCAGGGTGGCGAATGGATGGAGACGGACTGGCAGACCGCGCTCGAATACGTGGCGAATGGCCTGGCCAGCATCAAGCGCGACCATGGCGCCGACCAGATCGCCGCCGTGGCCAGCCCCCACAGCACGCTGGAAGAACTGTTCCTGCTGGGCAAGCTCGTACGCGGCCTGGGCAGCGACAATATCGACTTCCGTCTGCGCCAGACCGATTTCTCGGCAGCGCTGAAGGGCGCGCCGTGGCTGGGCCTGCCGGTGGCCGAGGTCACCACGCTGCAACGCGCGCTGGTGATTGGCTCGTCGCTGCGCAAGGATCATCCGCTGCTGGCCTCGCGCCTGCGCCAGGCTGTGAAGAAGGGTGCCCGCGTGACGCTGATCGGTGCCGGCGGTGAAGACCTGCTGATGCCGGTGGCTGCACGTATCGACGTGGCGCCGTCGGGCTGGACTGCCGCACTGGCCGGTGTGGCCCGTGCCGTGGCCGCCTCCAAGGGCGTGGCCGCGCCGGCCGGTACCGATGGCTTCGATGGCGGCGACGCCGCGAAGTCGGTGGCCGAAGCGCTGCTGTCGGGCGAACGCCGTGCGGTGTTCCTCGGCAACGAAGCCGTACGTCATCCGCAATTCTCGGCGCTGCACGCGCTGGCCCAATGGATCGCCACGGAAACGGGTGCGACGCTGGGCTTCCTGACCGAAGCGGCCAACACCGTTGGCGGCTACGTTGCCGGCGCGCTGCCGCAACAGGGTGGTGCCAACGCACAGGCGATGTTCGACGCGCCGCGCCGCGCCTACATCGTGCTGAACGCCGAACCGGAATTCGATACCGCCGATGCGCGCAAGGCCCTGGCCGCGCTGCAACAGGCCGGTACCGTGGTGGTGCTGTCGCCGTTCCGCTCGGAAGCGGCGCTGCAGTACGCCGACGTGATCCTGCCGATCACGCCGTTCACCGAAACCGCCGGTACGTTCGTGAATGCCGAGGGCCGTGCCCAGAGCTTCAACGGCGTGGTCCGTGCGCTGGGCGAAGCGCGTCCGGGCTGGAAGGTCCTGCGCGTGCTGGGCAACCTGCTGGACGTGCCGGGCTTCGACTTCGACACCGCTGAAGCCGTGCGCGATGCCGCGCTGGCCCGCCCGGTGGCGGAGCAGCTGAACAACGCGACCGACGCCGCGATCCGTGTCACGGCTGCAGCCGCGAACGGTGTCGAGCGTATCGCCGATGTGCCGATCTACCACGCCGACCCGATCGTGCGCCGTGCCGATTCGCTGCAACTGACTGCCGCCGCGCGTCGTGCCATGCAGGTGGCGCTGTCGCCGGACCTGTTCGCCAGCCTTGGCGTACAGGCGGGCGATCCGGTGCGCGTGACGCAGGACGGTGCCAGCGTGGTGCTGCCCGCGGCGCTCGAAAAGACGCTGCCGGCCAACACCGTGCGCGTGCCGGCGGCTACCGTGGCCGCGGCTACGCTGGGCGCGCTGTTCGGCAACGTCACTGTTGAAAAAGCCATCGACCTGTCGGCCGGCCAGACCGCCGCGACGGCCACCGTATAAGAAGAGCGAGAAAGCAACATGATCGACTTCATTACCTCGCAGGGCCAGGCCATCTTCGGCAGCGTCTGGACGCCGCTGTGGATCCTGATCCGTGCCGTGGTCATTGTGGTGCCGCTGCTGCTGTGCGTGGCCTACCTGATTCTGTGGGAGCGCAAGCTGATTGGCTGGATGCACGTCCGTATCGGCCCGAACCGCGTGGGTCCGCTGGGCCTGCTGCAGCCGATCGCCGACGTGCTGAAGCTGCTGCTCAAGGAAGTCATGTTCCCGTCGCAGATCAACCGGGGCATGTACCTGGTGGCTCCGCTGATGGTGCTGATGCCCGCGGTGGCGGTGTGGGCCGTGATTCCGTTCCAGGCCGAGGCGGTAATGGCCAACGTGAACGCCGGCCTGCTGTACGTGATGGCCATCAGCTCGGTGGGCGTCTATGGCGTGATCCTGGCTGGCTGGGCCTCGAACTCGAAGTACGCGTTCATCGGCGCCATGCGCGCCGCGGCACAGATGGTGTCGTATGAAATCGCCATGGGCTTCGCGCTGGTGACGGTGCTGATGGTGGCGGGCAGCCTGAACCTGTCGGCGATCGTGAACAGCCAGAACACCGGCTACTTCGCCAACATGGGTCTCAACGTGCTGTCGTGGAACTGGATTCCGCTGCTGCCGATGTTCGCCGTGTACTTCATCTCGGGCGTGGCCGAAACCAACCGCCACCCGTTCGACGTGGTGGAAGGCGAATCGGAAATCGTGGCCGGCCACATGATCGAATACTCGGGCATGACGTTCGCGCTGTTCTTCCTGGCCGAGTACATCAACATGATCGTCATCTCGACGATGACCGCGTTGCTGTTCCTCGGTGGCTGGGCGCCGCCGTTCTCGAGCTTCATCACCAATGCGATCCCGGGCTTCTTCTGGCTCGTGATCAAGGTTTTCCTGCTGCTGTCGGTATTCATCTGGATTCGCGCCTCGTTCCCGCGTTACCGCTATGACCAGATCATGCGTCTGGGCTGGAAGATTTTCATTCCGCTGACCGTGGGGTGGCTGATCATTGTGGCGATCTGGATCAAGTCGCCGTGGAACATCTGGCACTAAAAGGCCTGGCGACGGTGCGCCGCCCAAGAGGGCAGGGCGCACCGCGCGGAAATACTTAGGAAGCAATCGTCATGCTGCTCGCCATCAAGGACTTCTTCAACAGCCTGCTCCTGAAGGAACTCTTCAAGGGCATGGCACTGACCGGCCGCTATCTCTTCGCGCGCAAGATCACTGTCCAGTTCCCGGAAGAGAAGACGCCGATGTCGCCGCGTTTCCGCGGCCTGCACGCACTGCGCCGCTACCCGAACGGGGAAGAGCGTTGCATTGCATGCAAGCTGTGCGAAGCGGTGTGCCCGGCCATGGCCATCACGATCGAGTCGGACGCACGTAACGACGGCACGCGCCGTACCACGCGCTACGACATCGACCTGACCAAGTGCATTTTCTGCGGCTTCTGCGAAGAAGCCTGCCCGGTCGACGCAATCGTCGAGACGCATATTCTCGAGTATCACGGCGAGAAGCGCGGCGACCTGTACTTCACCAAGGACATGCTGCTGGCAGTGGGCGACCGCTACGAGCCGCAGATCGCCGCGGCCAAGGCCGCGGACGCGAAGTACCGCTAAGGCGCATCGACGTACCGGCGTACCAACGTATCAGCAGGGCGAGGGCAGGGCACGCAGTGGCCCGCCCCCGCAAGTGAAATTGAATCGGTCCCGCAAGGGGCCACCAGAAGGATGCCGCGCAGCGAGGGCAACCCCGGGAGGGTGCTGGCGACGCGCGGCCCAGAGAGGATCCGATAGGGACCATGGAACTCACGACCACCATCTTCTATGTCTTTGCGTTGGTGCTGGTGCTGTCCGCACTGAAAGTCATCACCGCGAAGAACCCGGTGCATTCCGCACTGTTCCTCGTCCTGGCGTTCTTTACCGCCGCGGCCATCTGGCTGATCCTGAAGGCAGAATTCCTCGCCATCCTGCTCGTGCTGGTCTACGTTGGCGCCGTGATGGTGCTGTTCCTGTTCGTGGTGATGATGATCGATATCGACATCGAGCACCTGCGCCGGGATTTCTGGACCTACGTGCCGATGGCCTCGGTCGTTGGCGCGCTGATCATTGCCGAAATGGCCATCGTGCTGGTGCGCAACTTCGTCGGTACCACCAACGCGGTGCTGCCGGCCGGCGCGCAGGATCCGAACTACTCGAACACTGCCGCACTGGGCAAGCTGATCTACACGGACTACGTGTACGCGTTTGAAGTGGCCGGCATCATCCTGCTGGTGGCAATCATCGCAGCCGTCGCGCTGACGCTGCGCCGCCGCAAGGATGTCAAGGCACAGGATGTGGGCGCCCAGCTGCGCGTACGCCGCGACGAGCGCGTGCGCATGGTGAAAATGCCGGCCGAGGGCCGGGCCGAAGCGGAAGCCACGGCAACCGCCAACAAGAACTAAGCCCGGAGAACCTCGCTGTGTTGTCTCTCGCCCACTTTCTCGTCCTCGGTGCCATCCTGTTCGCGATCAGCATCGTTGGCATCTTCCTGAACCGCAAGAACGTCATCGTGCTGCTGATGGCGCTCGAACTGATGCTGCTTGCGGTCAATATGAACTTCGTCGCCTTCTCGCACTACATGGGCGACCTGGCCGGACAGGTTTTCGTTTTCTTCATCCTTACGGTGGCCGCCGCCGAGTCGGCAATCGGTCTGGCAATCCTGGTCGTGCTGTTCCGTAACCTGGACACGATCAACGTTGACGACATGGATACCCTGAAGGGCTGACATGAACGTCCACGTCAAGAACCAAGACTGCTCCCTGACCGCACACCAATAAGCGTCCTATGGCAACCACGCTCAACCCCAACCTGCTGCTGGCGATTCCGCTGGCGCCGCTCGCCGGCGCCGCGATAGCCGGCCTGTTCGGCACCAAGTTCTTCGGCACGTTTTCCTCGGAGTCGCGCGGCGGCCGGATCGTGGCCCACTCGGTGACGATCCTCGGTGTCGCCATCGCCTTCGTGCTCTCGCTGCTGGTGCTGCGTGACGTGCTCGATGGCGCCGGCTACAACGCCACCGTCTACGACTGGATGACCATCGGCTCGCTGAAGCTCGAAGTCGGCTTCCTGGTCGACTCGCTGACCGCGATGATGATGGTCGTGGTGACCTTCGTTTCGCTGATGGTGCACATCTACACCGTCGGCTACATGCAAGGGGACCCCGGCTACAACCGCTTCTTCGCCTACATCTCGCTGTTCACCTTCTCGATGCTGATGCTGGTGATGAGCAACAACTTCCTGCAGCTGTTCTTCGGCTGGGAAGCTGTGGGCCTGGTGTCGTACCTGCTGATCGGCTTCTGGTACACGCGTCCGACCGCGATCTTCGCCAACATGAAGGCGTTCCTGGTCAACCGCGTGGGCGACTTCGGCTTCATCCTGGGCATTGGCCTGCTGCTGGCCTACAGCGGCAGCATGAACTACACCGACGTGTTCGGCCAGCGCGAGCAACTGGCGGCCGTGATCTTCCCGGGCACCGACTGGCTGATGATCACCGTGGCGTGCATCTGCCTGTTCATCGGCGCGATGGGCAAGTCGGCGCAGTTCCCGCTGCACGTCTGGCTGCCTGACTCGATGGAAGGCCCGACCCCGATCTCGGCACTGATCCACGCGGCAACCATGGTGACCGCCGGCATCTTCATGGTGGCGCGCATGTCGCCGCTGTTCGAACTGTCGGATACCGCGCTGTCGTTCGTGCTGGTGATCGGCGCGATCACTGCGCTGTTCATGGGCTTCCTGGGCATCATCCAGAACGACATCAAGCGCGTGGTGGCTTACTCGACGCTGTCGCAGCTGGGCTACATGACCGTGGCACTGGGCGCGTCGGCCTACTCGGTCGCCGTGTTCCACCTGATGACCCACGCGTTCTTCAAGGCACTGCTGTTCCTTGGCGCCGGTTCGGTGATCATCGGCATGCACCATGACCAGGACATCCGCAACATGGGCGGCCTGCGCAAGTACATGCCGATCACGTGGATCACTTCGCTGGTGGGTTCGCTGGCGCTGATCGGCACGCCGTTCTTCTCGGGCTTCTACTCGAAGGACTCGATCATCGAGGCCGTGGCGGAATCGCACCTGGCCGGTTCGGGCTTTGCGTACTTCGCCGTGCTGGCTGGCGTGTTCGTGACCGCGTTCTACTCGTTCCGCATGTACTTCCTGGTGTTCCACGGTGAAGAGCGCTGGGGCAAGGCCCACGCCCACGAAGATCACCACGAGGAAGAAGAGGAGTCGCATGGCGACGACCATCACCATGGCCTGGCCGCCGGCGAGAAGCCGCACGAGTCGCCGTGGGTGGTGACGCTGCCGCTGGTGCTGCTGGCCATCCCGTCGGTGATCGTGGGCGCCATCGCCATCGAGCCGATGCTGTTCGGTGACTTCTTCAAGCACGGCGTGGCATTCAAGGACGTGATCTTCGTTGGCGAGAATCACCACGCCATGGAAGAGCTGAAGGAAGCGTTCCACGGCTGGGTGCCGATGGCGATCCATTCGCTGACGACCCCGGTACTGTGGCTGGCCATCGCCGGCGTGGTGCTGTCGTGGTTCTTCTACATGAAGCGCCCGGATATCCCCGAAGCGATCAAGCAGCGTTTCTCGGGTGTCTACAAGCTGCTGGACAACAAGTACTACATGGATGCGTTCAACCAGGCAGTGTTTGCCCGCGGTGCGCGCCTGCTGGGTACCGGCCTGTGGAAGGGCGGCGACCAGAGCTTTATCGACGGCCTGTTCGTCAATGGTTCGGCTCGCGTGGTGGCTTCGTTCGCCGCGGCCAGCCGTTACATCCAGTCCGGCTATATCTACCATTACGCTTTCGCGATGATTATCGGCATGCTGGTGCTCCTGACGCTGACGGTCACTGGCGTGATAGGCACCAAGTGATAGGCACCAAGTAAGGAAAACAAAGAAATGGTTCTGTCTCTCGCAATCTGGCTGCCAATCTTCTTCGGCCTGCTGGTATTGATGTTCGGTTCCGACCGCAGCAAGTGCTTCGTGCGCTGGATGTCGCTGTTTGGCGCCGTCGCCAGCTTCGTGGTGACGCTGCCGCTGGTCTTCCACTTCGATACTTCCACTGCCGCCATGCAGTTCGTCGAACAGGCGAACTGGATCGACCGCTTCAACATTGCCTACCACCTGGGTGTGGACGGCATCTCGATGTGGTTCGTGGTGCTGACCGCGTTCATCACCGTGATCGTCGTGATCTCGGCCTGGGAAGTGATCACCGAACGTGTGGCTGAGTACATGGCCGCGTTCCTGATCCTGTCGGGCCTGATGGTCGGCGTGTTCTGCGCGCTGGACGGCATGCTGTTCTACGTGTTCTTCGAAGCCACGCTGATCCCGATGTACATCATCATCGGTGTCTGGGGTGGTCCGAACCGCGTGTACGCCGCATTCAAGTTCTTCCTCTACACGCTGCTCGGCTCGCTGCTGACACTGGTCGCGCTGCTGTACCTGTACAACAAGACCGGTTCGTTCGACATCCTGGCCTGGCACCAGGCCAAGCTGACGTTCGAAGAGCAGGTCCTGATCTTCCTGGCGTTCTTCATGGCTTTCGCCGTGAAGGTGCCGATGTGGCCGGTGCATACCTGGCTGCCCGATGCCCACGTGGAAGCACCGACCGGTGGTTCCGTGGTGCTGGCCGCGATCATGCTGAAGCTGGGCGCCTACGGTTTCCTGCGGTTCTCGCTGCCGATCGCCCCGGATGCCAGCCACTACCTGGCGCCGTTCATCATCACGATCTCGCTGATCGCGGTGATCTACATCGGCCTCGTGGCGCTGGTACAGGCCGACATGAAGAAGCTGGTGGCGTACTCGTCGATTGCCCACATGGGTTTCGTGACGCTGGGCTTCTTCATCTTCAACGACATCGGCATCGAAGGCGGCATCATCCAGATGATCTCGCACGGTTTCGTGTCGGGCGCGATGTTCCTGTGCATCGGCGTGCTGTATGACCGCGTGCACTCGCGCCAGATCGCCGACTACGGCGGTGTGGTGAACGTGATGCCGAAGTTCGCCGCATTCTCGGTGTTCTTCGCCATGGCCAACTGCGGCCTGCCGGCAACGTCGGGCTTCGTGGGCGAATTCATGGTGATCCTGGGTGCCGTCAAGTTCAACTTCTGGATCGGCCTGCTGGCCGCCACGGCACTGATCTTCGGCGCGGCCTACTCGCTGTGGATGGTCAAGCGCGTGATCTTCGGCGACATCGTGCACCAGCATGTGCGCGAACTGCTGGACCTGAACAAGCGTGAATTCGTGATGCTTGGCCTGCTGGCCATCCTGACGCTGTACATGGGCCTGTACCCGAAACCCTTCACCGATGTGATGCACGCCTCGGTGGTGAACCTGCTGTCCCACGTGGCACAGTCCAAGCTGTAAGCGGGGGAGAGAAATCAACATGCAATCGTCCTCTAGCCTGGCGCCGGTCGCGCCAATCATCTTCCTGGCGATCGCCATCGCGGCGATCAACTGGATCGACCTGGCGCGCGGCAAGGCCCGCTCGAGCGTGGCGTACCCGCTCTCGCTGCTGACCACGCTGGTGCTGACCGTATGGTTCGCGCTGAACGCGGCCAACGGCGAAACGCACTACGCATTCGCCAACCTGGTCGTGATCGACCCGATGGCCAACGTGCTGTCGGCGTTCTGTTCGCTGGGCATGCTGCTGACGCTGGTCTACACGCGCAACTACCTCGGTGAGCGCGACATGTACGCCGGCGAGTTCTACATGCTCGCGCTGTTCACGCTTGGCGGCCAGATCGTGATGATCACCGGCAACAACTTCCTGACGCTGTACCTGGGCCTGGAACTGCTGTCGCTGTCGTCGTACGCACTGGTGGCGCTGCGCCGCGATTCGCGCGTGACGTCGGAATCGGCCATCAAGTACTTCGTGCTCGGTGCGCTGGCTTCGGGCTTCCTGCTCTACGGCATGTCGATGATGTACGGCGCCACGGGCTCGCTGAACCTGGGCGAAGTGTTCCGCGTGGTCGAGTCGGGCCGCGTCAACACGACAATGCTGGCCTTCGGCGTGGTGTTCATCGTGGCTGGCCTGTCGTTCAAGCTTGGCGCCGCACCGTTCCACATGTGGATTCCGGACATCTACCAGGGTTCGCCGACCGCGGTGACGCTGCTGATTGCCGCCGGTCCGAAGGTTGCCGCCTTCGCGCTGATCATGCGCGTGCTGGTGGAAGGCCTGCTCCCGCTGGCCACCGATTGGCAGACGATGCTGGTGGTGCTGTCGATTGCCTCGCTGGCGATCGGCAACCTGACCGCGATCGTGCAGACCAACCTGAAGCGGATGCTGGCTTACTCGACCATCTCGCACATGGGCTTCATCCTGCTGGGCATGCTGTCCGGCGTGGTGGCTGGCCAGGCGGATGGCGCGGCCAATGCGTACAGCTCGTCGATGTTCTACTCGATCACGTACATGCTGACCACGCTCGGCACGTTCGGCCTGATCCTGATCCGTACGCGCCGCGGTTTCGAAGCCGAGACGCTGGAAGACCTGAAGGGCATGTCGCGCCGTCATCCGTGGTTTGCGCTGCTGATGCTGGTGATGATGTTCTCGATGGCCGGCATTCCGCCGACCGTGGGCTTCTACGCCAAGCTGGCCGTGCTGCAGGCCGTGGTCAAGGCCGGCATGAGCTGGCTGGCCGTGGTGGCCGTGGTGTTCTCGCTGATCGGCGCGTTCTACTACCTGCGCATCGTGAAGCTGATGTACTTCGATGCCCCGGTTGGCGAAGAGCCGCTGGAAGCATCTACCGGCCTGCGTTCGGTGCTGAGCCTGAACGGGTTGGCCGTGATCCTGCTGGGCCTGTTCCCGGCTGCGCTGATGAACCTGTGCTACCAGGCCATCCGCGCGACGCTGGCATCGTGATTGCATAAGCCAAAGGTGACGATATGAGTTCCTCGGCGGGCGGCTGGTTTGTCATTCTGCTGGCACTGGTTTGTGCCAACCTGCCGTTCGTCAACCAGCGCCTGTTCGCGGCGGTGGGCCTCAAGTGGGCCCGCAAGCCGCTGTGGCTGCGCGCGGTGGAACTGGTCGTCTGCTACGCGGTGGCCGGCCTGGCCGGCTTTGCGGTGGAAGCAAGCCTTGGCAATGCTTTCCCGCAGGGCTGGCAGTTCTATGCCATTACCGCCTGCATGATGCTGGTGTTTGCCTTTCCAGGCTTCACCTGGCAATACCTGGTCAAACATCGTACGGCCTGAGGGCTTGCCAGCTCCGGGCCCGTGCCTTACCCGGAGCGTTCATGACCGACAAGACTTCCGCAACATCGTCCGCGCAATCGTCCACGCAAGAGGACGATCATCTCCGCGAAACGCCGGTAGCCTCGGCGACCATCCACCGCGGTAAATTCCTGACCCTCAAACACGATATCGTGCGCCTGCCCGACGGCAAGCAGGCCGCGCGCGAGTACGTGCTGCATCCGGGCGCGGTCATGATGATTCCGCTGTTCGACGATGGCACGGTGCTGATGGAACGCCAGTTCCGTTATCCGGTGGGCGAGGTCATGCTCGAATTCCCGGCCGGCAAGCTCGATCCGGAAGAGGGCGCGCTGCGCTGCGGCCAGCGCGAACTGATCGAGGAAACCGGCTACACCGCGCAACGCTGGGACTACCTGACCCGCATCCACCCGGTAATTTCCTATTCGACCGAATTCATCGACCTGTTCCTGGCGCGCGACCTGACGGCCGGCGAATCGAAACTCGACGACGGTGAATTCCTGGAGACCTTCATCACGCCCGTGGGGCAGGTGATCGACTGGGTTCGGCAAGGCCGGATCACCGATGTGAAGACGATCATCGGTGCGTTCTGGCTCGAGAAGATCGCCTCGGGGGCATGGCAGCCGGGCGAACTGGCCGAACCGCCGTTCCCGGCCGCCCGGGCGGCCGGCTGAAATGCCACTTTGCTGCTAAGCTTGCTGCGGCTGCCGACAGGGGTTTTCCCTTGGTTTGGCAGGCCGGAGCAGTGCGTTTGGCGCGATTGTGTTTTGCACGCATCCTGCCAGGCGAAAACGGTCGCGAAAAAAATTAGCACGACCGTTCACAAAATTTCGATTCACGGCTAACATTGCCCCGACGGGCTGGAAAGATCATGAAGGTGCTCGACCTGCGCTGTGCGCAAGACCATCGTTTCGAGGGCTGGTTCGCCTCGGAGGAAGATGCGCAATCGCAGATCGCGCGCGATCTCGTCCAATGTCCGGTCTGTGGCGACCATGCGGTCAGCCGCCTGCCCAGCGCACCGCGCCTGAATCTTTCAGGGGCCACCGCGAAGCCGGCGCCGACGCAGGCCCGCAACGGCGATGAAGGCAAGGCCGACGCGCAGCAGATGATGCAGGCGCTGCAGGCGCACTACCTGAAGGCCGTGCGGCAGGTGCTGGCGCAGACCGAGGACGTGGGAGACCGCTTCGTGGAAGAAGCGCGGCGCATGCATTACGAGGAGGCACCCGAGCGCGGCATCCGCGGTTCGGCAACCCCCGAGGACGTGCAGGCGCTGGCCGACGAGGGTATCGACACCTTTCCGCTCATCGTGCCCGATGCATTGAAGCAGACGGCCCACTGAACAAGCATCCTGTGCCCGGTTCTACCAGCGCAGCGATGCGCAGGTAAAACAAACGGCCGGCGCCCGCCGGCACCACCAATGGAGACGGGCATGGATCTCAACTACTCGGCGGCCGACAACGCCTTCCGTCAGGAAGTGCGCAGCTGGCTCGAAGCCAACCTGCCGGCGGATATCCGCGGCAAGGTTCTCAACCACCGCCGTCCCAACCGCGACGACCTCGTGCTCTGGCACAAGACGCTGGCCGGCAAGGGCTGGTCGGCGCCGCACTGGCCGGTCGAGTTTGGTGGCACGGGCTGGAACGCCACGCAGCGCCATATCTGGGACGAGGAAAATGCCCGCGTCGGCGCGCCCGGCGTGCTGCCGTTCGGCGTGGCCATGGTGGCGCCGGTGATCATGAAGTACGGCAATGCCGAGCAGAAGTCGTACTACCTGCCGCGTATCCTCGATTGCACCGACTGGTGGTGCCAGGGCTATTCGGAGCCGGGTTCGGGTTCCGACCTGGCGTCGCTGAAGACGCGCGCCGAACTGACCTCGGACGGCAAGCACTACATCGTGAACGGCCAGAAGACCTGGACCACGTTGGGCCAGCACGCCGACATGATCTTCTGCTTGGTGCGCACCGACCCGGAAGCCAAGAAGCAGGAAGGCATCTCGTTCCTGCTGATCGACATGAAGACCCCGGGCATCACCGTGCGCCCGATCATCATGCTCGACGAAGAGCATGAAGTGAACGAGGTGTTCTTCGACAACGTCCAGGTGCCGGTCGAGAACCGCGTTGGTGAAGAAAACCGTGGCTGGACGTACGCCAAGTACCTGCTCGGCCACGAGCGTACCGGCATTGCCCGCGTGGGTGCCTCGAAGCGCGAACTGGGCTTCCTGAAGCGCGTGGCCCGCCAGCAGCAGAAGAACGGCAAGCCGCTGCTGGAGGATCCGGTGTTCGGCGCCAAGGTGGCCGCACTGGAAATCGAACTGATGGCACTCGAGATCACGGTGCTGCGCGTGGTGTCGAGCGAAGCGGCCGGCAAGGGCCCTGGCCCCGAGGCCTCGATGCTCAAGATCAAGGGCACCGAGATCCAGCAGATGCTGACCGAACTGATGGTCGAAGCCGTCGGCCCGTATGCCCAGCCGTTCGATACGGCCTACCTCGAGTGCGAGCACGAACACTCGGTGACCGGCTACGACGACGCCGCGCCGCTGGCCGCGTTCTACTTCAACTACCGCAAGACGTCGATCTACGGTGGTTCCAACGAAATCCAAAAGAACATCATCAGCCAGATGATTCTGGGGCTGTGAGGAGACACGCAACATGAACTTCAATCTCAGCGACGAACAGAAGCAACTGGCCGACGCGATCCGCCGCTTTGTCGAGAAAAGCTACGATTTCGAATCGCGCAAGAAGAACATCAAGACCGATGCCGGCTACGGCGAGCAGGCCTGGGGCGCGCTGGTCGAACTGGGCCTGACCGCGCTGCCGGTGCCCGAAGCGCAGGGCGGTTTCTCGGGTACGGCCGTCGACATGATGGTGGTACAGGAGCAACTGGGCCGCGGCCTGGTCGTGGAACCGTACTTCGCCACCGTGGTGGCCGCGCATGCGCTGAAGGTGGCCGGTGGTCAGGAAGCGCTGCTCGAGCAGGTGGCCGGCGGTGAACTGAAGCTGGCCACGGCGTTCAACGAGCCCCAGGCGCGCTATGAACTGAACAACGTGACCGTGACGGCCAAGGGCGGCAAGCTCAATGGCCGCAAGGTGGTGGTGATCCACGGCGCCCAGGCCGACAAGCTCGTGGTGTCGGCGCGCACCGGTGGCGGCCAGTCCGATCGCGACGGCATCTCCGTGTTCGTGGTCGATACCAAGGGCGCGGGCGTCAGCGTCAAGGACTACCGAACGATCGACAACCTGCGCGCCGCCGACGTGACCTTCACGGACGCCCCGGCCACGCTGATCGGCACCGAAGGCAAGGGCTACGAAGTGGTCGAGGCCACGGCGGACTACGCCGCCGTGCTGCTGTGCGCCGAAGCGGTTGGCGTGATGGACACGCTGAACGCCGCCACGCTCGAATACGCGAAGACGCGCCAGCAGTTCGGCGTGCCCATCGCACGGTTCCAGGCGCTGCAGCATCGCATGGTCGAGATGTTCATCCATGCCGAGCAGTCGCGCTCGATCACGCTGCTGGCTGCTGCGCAATTCGAGGCGGCCAGCCCCGAGGAGCGCCGCCGCTATGTGTCCGCCGCCAAGGCGCGCGTGGGCCAGGCAGCCCGCTCGGTGGGCCAGGAGGCGGTGCAGATCCACGGCGGCATGGGTGTGACCGACGAATTGCCGGCCGCGCACATGTTCAAGCGGCTGACGCTGATCAACACGACGTTTGGCGATGTGGACCACCATCTGGGCCGCTTCGCCAGCCAGGCTGGCTTCCAGGAAGCCGCCTGATCGAACCGTATGACCCTGAACCGCGCCGGCGACCCCGAGCGCGGTTTTTTGCTTTGGAGCCCCCATGTCGGACAAGATGTATTTCGAAGACTATGTCGTTGGCAGCGAGATTCCGCTCGGCAGCTATCACGTGACCGAGGAAGAGATCATCGCGTTTGCGCGCCAGTACGACCCGCAACCGTTCCATGTAGACAAAGAGGCCGCGCAGAAGAGCATCTATGGCGGGTTGATATCGAGTGGCTGGATGACGTGCGGCATCATCATGCGGCTGCTGGTACAGTCGATGGGTGACCGCTCGACCAGCATGGGCTCGCCCGGCGTGGACGAGGTCCGCTGGATCAAGCCGGTCTACGCCGGCGACACGCTGACCGCCGTGCTGAAGATACTGGAGGCCCGTCCGTCGGGCTCGAAGCCCGACCGTGGCGTGGTGCTGACCCAGTGGGTGGCCAGCAACCAGAAGGGCGAGCTGGTCTGCACGGTCAAAGGCATGGGCATGTACAAGCGTCGCCCGGCCTGACTTGTAACCTTCACAACAGCAACGCAGGAGACAACTAACATGCGTACCATCGCATCGCTGGAAGAGCTGGAAACCCTTCAGGGCCAGGAAGTGGCCATCAGCGACTGGTTCGAGATCACGCAGCAGCAGGTGAACCTGTTTGCCGAGGCCACCGGCGACCACCAGTGGATTCACGTCGACGTCGAGCGCGCAAAGCGTGAATCGCCGTTCGGTGCCCCGATTGCGCACGGCTTCCTGACCTTGTCCCTGCTGCCGCAGTTCATGCACAACGCGATCCATATGGAAGGCGTCAAGATGGGCGTCAACTACGGCCTGAACCGTGTGCGATTCACCTCGCCGGTGCCGGTCGGCAGCCGGCTGCGCGGACGCGTGAAGCTGCTCAAGGTCGAGCGGCTCGAGCCGGCCGGGAACGGACTGGTCGGGGCGCAGTCGACCTGGGAAGTCACGATCGAGCGCGAGGGTAGCGAGCGCCCGGTCTGCGTGGCGGAATCGATCAGCCGACGCTATTCGTAAGAAGTCCATGCACCAGGGAAGGGGCCGCTAGAACGCGGCCCCTTTCTTTTGTCCAGAAGATTCATCGACAAACAGATGATCACGCCATGACTGTTTCCTTCGCGCGACACCTGCAAGCATTGTCCGATTAAAAGAACAGTGTTTCCGTTGTGTTTGGGTTTACCCGCAATGTTGCGTTGCGGTACAGTCGCGCCCACGATGTTTTAAGTAATGCGATATCCGCTCGGAGACCGCTCTCGCTGCGCTGGCGTGACGGTCAAAAGCAGGCGGAAATCGCGTGGACATCGTGACACAACGCTTGTCCCGGTGGCTGCTCCGAACCGGGAACGATCGCAGTTCAGGCAGTCGGTTACCTCAGCGCACGCTTCCGCCCCCGGCGTTTCGCGCACGCAGTCGTCAGTTGCTGTCCAGCCGCGCTCATGGCGTTGCCCGGCCGCATGGTCCGCAGGCGTTTGCATCGCCCTTTTCGCACGCGCCACTTGGACACGTCCCCGGTTTTCCCCAGCCCAGCCAGCCTGTTGCCTTGTGCAGCGGGTGGCGGTGCCACGCTTGTGCACAGGCGTGGCGCAACCAGACCGTCGTGACATGAAGACACCAACAATGCCGCGCCTGACGCGGTTCCTGCCTTGCCTTGGCCTGCTCCTGCTGGCCGGCTGCGACTTCGCGCTGATGAACCCGAAAGGGCAGGTCGGCGTGGACATCAAGGGCATCATCCTGATTGCCACCTGGCTGATGCTGCTGGTCGTGGTACCAGTGATCATCCTGACGATCGTGTTCGCGTGGAAGTATCGCGCCAGCAACAAGTCGGCCACCTATGATCCCGACTGGTCGCACTCGACCCGGATCGAAGTGGTGGTATGGCTGATCCCGTGCCTGATCATCATCGCGCTGGGCATCATCACCTGGAAGTCGTCGCACGATCTCGACCCGTACAAGCCGCTCGAATCGAACGTCAAGCCGGTTACCGTCGAAGCCGTGGCGATGAACTGGAAATGGCTGTTCATCTATCCGGAACTGAAGATCGCGACGGTCAACCAGCTGGCACTGCCGGTCGGCACCCCGGTGAACTTCAAGATCACGTCGGATTCGATCATGAATTCGTTCTTCATCCCGCAACTGGGTAGCCAGGTCTACGCCATGGCCGGGATGGAAACCAAGCTGCACCTCATCGCCAATGAAGCCGGCACGTTCGACGGCATGTCCGCCAACTACAGCGGCGGCGGCTTCTCGGGCATGAAATTCAAGGCCATCGCCATGTCGAACTTCGAGTTCGACAAGTGGGTGGAGCAGGTGCGCGCGTCCAGCAAACAGCTCGCTTCGGAGGACTACAAGGTCCTGGCCAAGCCGAGCGAGGCAGAACCGGTGACGTACTTCGGCCGCGTCGAAGACGGTCTGTTCACCGGTGTCCTGCACCAGTACATGGGCCACGACGGCCGTGCGGTCGCCCGCGAAGGTTTCGATGGCGGTCCGGTCTGCACGTCGCGTAACACGCTCGGCGAAGAGCGTGTGTCCCTGACCACGCCGGCCACGCCGGCCGTGGGCGCGCAAATCTAGGAGCAATGATGTTTGGCAAATTGAGTTTGTCGGCGATTCCGTTTCATGAGCCGATCATCATGGTCACACTGACCGCCGTCGCCCTTGGCGGGCTGGCGCTGCTCGGTGCGATCTCGTATTTCAAGAAGTGGGGTTACCTGTGGACCGAGTGGATTACCTCGGTCGACCACAAGCGCATCGGCATCATGTACTCGCTGGTGGCGCTGATCATGCTGCTGCGCGGCTTTGCCGACGCGATCATGATGCGTACCCAACTGGCGGTGGCCACCAATGGCGCCACCGGTTTCCTGCCGCCCGAGCACTATGACCAGGTGTTCACGGCCCACGGCGTGATCATGATCTTCTTCGTGGCCATGCCGCTGATGACGGGCCTGATGAACCTCGTGGTGCCGCTGCAGATCGGCGCGCGCGACGTGGCGTTCCCGTTCCTGAACACGCTGAGCTTCTGGCTGTTCGTGGCCGGCGCGCTGCTGGTGAACGTGTCGCTGGGCGTTGGTGAATTCGCGCGTACCGGCTGGCTGGCCTACCCGCCGCTGTCGGGCCTGGACTACAGCCCTGGCGTGGGGGTGGACTACTACCTCTGGTCGTTGCAGATCTCAGGGCTGGGCACGTTGCTGACCGGCGTGAACTTCCTGGTGACGATCCTGAAGATGCGCGCCCCGGGCATGACGCTGATGCGCATGCCGGTGTTCACCTGGACCGTGCTGTGCACCAACGTGCTGATCGTGGCCGCCTTCCCGGTGCTGACGGTGTCGCTGGCACTGCTGGGCCTGGACCGCTACTTCGACATGCACTTCTTCACGAACGATGGCGGCGGTAACGCCATGATGTACGTGAACCTGATCTGGATCTGGGGCCACCCCGAGGTCTACATCCTGGTGCTGCCGGCATTCGGCATCTTCTCGGAAATCATTGCCACGTTCTCGGGCAAGAAGCTGTTCGGCTACAAGTCGATGGTGTACGCGACCAGCGCGATCATGGTGCTGTCGTTCATCGTGTGGCTGCACCACTTCTTCACGATGGGCTCCGGCGCCAACGTGAATGCGTTCTTCGGCATCACGACGATGATCATCTCGATCCCGACCGGCGTGAAGATCTTCAACTGGCTGTTCACGATGTACCGTGGCCGCGTGCAATTCACGTCGCCGGTGCTGTGGACGCTGGGCTTCATGATCACGTTCGTGATCGGTGGCATGACCGGCGTGCTGATGGCCGTGCCGGCTGCCGACTTCGTGCTGCACAACAGCCTGTTCCTGATCGCCCACTTCCACAACGTGATCATCGGCGGTGTGCTGTTCGGCTACCTGGCCGGCATCACCTACTGGTGGCCGAAGGCGTTCGGCTTCAAGCTGAACGAACGCCTGGGCAAGTGCGCGTTCTGGTGCTGGATCGTCGGTTTCTACTTCGCGTTCATGCCGCTGTACGTGCTGGGCCTGATGGGCATGACCCGTCGCCTGAACCACACCAACAACCCGGAATGGACGCCCTGGCTGCATCTGGCCGTGGTGGGCGTGGTGTTCGTGGCGCTGGGCATCTTCTTCCAGGTGCTGCAGATCGTGGTGTCGATCCGCGACCGCAAGAAGCTGGCCGACGTGACTGGCGACCCGTGGGGTGGCCGTACGCTGGAATGGGCCACTTCGTCGCCGCCGCCGTTCTACAACTTCGCGCACACCCCGGTGGTGCGTGACCTGGACGCGTTCACCGACATGAAGGCGCGTGGCGAGACCATGCGCACCGACGGCTTCGAGCAGATCCATATGCCGAAGAACACGGCTGCCGGCTTCTACATGGGTGCCTGGAGCCTGGCGCTGGGCTTCGCGCTGGTCTGGCACATCTGGTGGCTTGCCGCCGTGGGCCTGGTGGGCATGGTGGTGGCGTTCATCCGCCGCGCCAACGATGACCACATCGACTACTACGTGCCGGCCTCCGAGGTCGAGCAAATCGAAACGCGCTATCAGCAGCGCATTGCTGCCCAGGGCTGATAACCATGTCGACAGAAGTTCTTGACCGCTTTGGGGCGCAAGCCCCCGCGCATGCGCACTCGCACGACGAGGCGCACGACCACGCCCATCACGACACCAGCGAGAACACGATCTTCGGGTTCTGGCTGTACCTGATGAGCGACTGCATCCTGTTCGCGTGCCTGTTCGCCGCGTTCGCCGTCCTGCGCGGCGAAGTGGCGGGTGGCCCGTCGGGCAAGGAGCTGTTCGAGCTCAACTACGTGCTCGTGGAAACCGCCATCCTGCTGTTCTCGTCGATCACCTATGGCTTTGCCATGGTGTCGCTGCAGAACCAGCAGAAGGGCCGCGTGATGTTCTGGCTGTTCGTGACGTTCCTGCTTGGCGCCGGCTTCATGGCGATGGAAATCAACGAATTCGCGCACCTGATCCATGAAGGCGCCGGCCCAAGCCGCAGCGCGTTCCTGTCGTCGTTCTTCACGCTAGTGGGTACTCACGGCCTGCACGTGGCGAGCGGCATGGTGTGGATGCTGGTGCTGATGTACCAGCTGTCGAAGAAGGGCCTGACCCCGGCCGTGTCCAAGCGCCTGAACTGCCTCAGCCTGTTCTGGCACTTTCTGGACGTGGTCTGGATTGGTGTGTTCACCGTCGTCTACCTGATGGGAGCAATGTAAATGGCACAGCAACACGCTACGACCGCCCACGGCGCGTCGCATGGCCACAGCAGCGTCAAGTCGTATGTGATCGGCTTCGTGCTGGCAGTGATCCTGACCGTGATCCCGTTCAAGATCGTGATGGACGGCTCGATCGATCGTGCCACCACGCTCTGGATCATCCTCGGCATGGCCGTGGTCCAGATCATCGTGCACCTGAAGTACTTCCTGCACCTGGACGGTACCGACGGCCAGCGCTGGAACGTGATGGCGCTGCTGTTCACGGTATTGATCCTGTTCATCGTGCTGGCCGGTTCGCTCTGGATCATGCACAACATGAACGCCAACATGATGCCGTGGATGTCGAAGTAAGCTTCCTCGCATGCTGTTGAAGAACGGGACCCCCAGGGGTCCCGTTTTTTTTTGCTTGCCGGACAAGTGGCATTCGAACGGTGCGCACGGCACCGATCGCACCCCGGCATGCACCGCTTCGTTGCCATGCACGCTGCCGGTGCACAGCCGCCTTCATCGGGCTTCACCAGCCTGGCACCGACATGGTGCGTCGCATTCTTCCCTTCGCCGATTTGTCACGTCGCCGTTGCCCCCAGCCATGGCACGCTAGTTGCAGAAGCATCACCCGGGGTGCGTAGTCCCTAATCACACACGACAAACTGGACGAACTGGGAGCTGCAATGAAACGACGTGACATGCTGAAGCTGTCGGCGGTAGCCGCCGCGGCGATGATCGGTACCAGCCCGCTGATGGCGCAAACCAAGGAACCGATCAAGATCGGCATCCTGCACTCGCTGTCGGGCACGATGGCCATCTCCGAGACGTCGCTCAAGGACGTGGCGCTGATGACGATCGACGAGATCAACAAGAGCGGTGGCGTGCTGGGCCGCAAGCTCGAGCCCGTGGTGGTGGACCCCGCGTCGAACTGGCCGCTGTTCGCCGAAAAGGCCCGTCAGCTGATCACCAAGGACAAGGTTGCCGTGACGTTCGGTTGCTGGACATCGGTGTCGCGCAAGTCGGTGCTCCCGGTCTATGAAGAGACCAACGCGCTGCTGTTCTACCCGGTGCAGTACGAAGGCGAGGAAATGTCGAAGAACGTGTTCTACACGGGCGCGGCACCGAACCAGCAGGCGATCCCGGCCGTGGAATACCTGATGAGCAAGGAAGGCGGCGGTGCCAAGCGCTTCTTCCTGCTGGGTACCGACTACGTCTATCCGCGTACCACCAACAAGATCCTGCGCGCGTTCCTGAAGAGCAAGGGCGTTGCCGACAAGGATATCGAAGAGGTCTACACCCCGTTCGGCCATAGCGACTACCAGACCATCGTCGCCAACATCAAGAAGTTCTCGCAGGGCGGCAAGACGGCCGTGATCTCGACCATCAACGGCGATTCGAACGTGCCGTTCTACAAGGAACTGGGCAACGCCGGGCTGAAGGCCAAGGACGTGCCGGTGGTGGCGTTCTCGGTGGGTGAAGAGGAACTGCGCGGCATCGACACCAAGCCGCTGGTGGGCCATCTGGCCGCATGGAACTACTTCATGTCGGTCAAGAATCCTGAGAACGATGCGTTCAAGAAGCAATGGGCGGCTTGGGTCAAGGCCAACAACCTGCCCGGCGGCGACAAGCGCGTGACCAACGATCCGATGGAAGCCACCTACGTCGGCATCCATATGTGGGCCCAGGCCGTGAAGAAGGCCGGTACGACCGATGTGGACAAGGTCCGCGCGGCCATGTACGGCCAGACCTTCAAGTCGCCGGACGGCTTCACCCTGACGATGGGCGACAACCATCACCTCTACAAGCCGGTGATGATCGGCGAAGTCAAGGGTGACGGCCAGTTCAACGTGGTCTGGAAGACGCCGAAGCCGATCCGTGCACAACCGTGGAGCCCGTTCATCGCGGGTAACGAAGGCAAGGCCGACAAGGTCGGCGGCAACTAAGCCAGCCGATAGCCTTGGCTATGCAACCCCTCTCCCGCACAGCGGGAGAGGGGAGCAACCCAGAGACGAACACAAGACGCGAATCATCGCGCCACACCAGGCTCCTGAATGCACCGATCCATCCCGTCATGGCTGCGCGCCATGCTTGCCGCGCTGCTGTTGGCCGCGGCCCCGCTGTGGGCGGCTACGCCACTGACGCAGGCGGACCTGAAGCCGCTGGCCGAAGACGATTTCGACGCCAAGACCGCCGCATTGGCCAAGGTCACGCAGGCGCCCGCCGAACAGGCCGGCCCGATCCTGAAGGCGCTGCAGGACGATGCGCTGCAATACGCGCCCTCGGTCGGCATGGTGCGCCAGGACGGCGACAAGACCTTCGATGCGATCACGGGCCAGCCTGTGACGGTGAAGGCCGGCGAACTCGAATCCCTGACATTGAATAACAGCCTGCGGGCCGTCGTCGACAGTGCCGCGAGCAGCCTGCTGCTGCAGTCGCCGGACATCGCGGTACGCACGCAGGCCATCAACACGCTGTTCGAACAGCCCGAAAGCGCCTCGCGCGATGCCGTCGAAGCGGCGCGCAAGGCCGAAGCCGATGCGGGCCTGCGCATGCGCCTGGACGTGATCTGGGCCAATACGGTGCTGGCACAGGGTACCGATGCCACGCGCGACGCGCGCCTGGAAGCCATTGGCATCCTGGGCAAGGACAGCAATCCGCAATCGCGCCAGAAGCTGATGCCGCTGGTGGAGAAGGACGATGCCGGCAAGTACCGCGAAGCCGACGAAGGCGTGCGCGTGGCCGCGCAAAAGGCAATCGACCAGTTGCGTAGCGACCAGCGTCGCGCCGATCTGCTCGGCAACCTGTTTGCCGGCCTGAGCCTGGGCAGCGTGCTGCTGCTGGCCGCGCTGGGCCTGGCCATTACCTACGGACTGATCGGCGTCATCAATATGGCGCACGGCGAGTTCCTGATGATCGGGGCCTATGCCACCTACGTGGTCCAGACGCTGTTCCGCGCTTATGCACCGAACGCGTTCGACTGGTATCTCGTGGCGGCGCTGCCGGCGTCGTTCCTGGCCGCGGGCGTGGTCGGATTCGCGCTCGAACGGATCGTGCTGCGCCATCTCTATGGCCGTCCGCTCGAAACGCTGCTGGCTACGTTCGGTGTCAGCCTGCTGCTGATGCAGGCCGTGCGCACGATCTTCGGTGCACAGAACGTGGAGGTGGCCAACCCGGTCTGGATGAGCGGTGGCTTCGAGGCCATGGCCGGGCTGGTGATTCC
Organism: Cupriavidus sp.; assembly: GCF_057315035.1. Lineage (NCBI taxonomy): Bacteria > Pseudomonadati > Pseudomonadota > Betaproteobacteria > Burkholderiales > Burkholderiaceae > Cupriavidus > Cupriavidus sp. The sequence goes on from NZ_DBHKYV010000006.1 coordinate 175,125, forward strand.
GTATAACCGCGTGGTCATCATCCTGTTTGCACTCGGCGTGGTGGCCGTGGCGTGGGCCGTGCTGAACCGCACGCGCCTGGGCCTGTTCGTGCGCGCCACGACGCAGAACCGCACCATGGCGGCCTGCGTGGGCGTGCGTACGTGGAAGGTGGACAGCTACGCGTTTGCGTTCGGCGCCGGTATTGCCGGGCTGGGCGGCTGCGCGCTGTCGCAGATCGGCAATGTCGGCCCCGACCTGGGGCAGGCATACATCATCGATTCGTTCATGGTCGTGGTGCTGGGCGGGGTGGGCCAACTGGCCGGCACCATCGTCGGCGCGTTCGGCCTGGGCATCATCAACAAGTTCATCGAGCCGTTCTACGGTGCGGTGCTGGCCAAGATCTTTGTCCTGGTGCTGATCGTGCTCTTCATCCAGAAGCGCCCGCAGGGACTTTTCGCGCTCAAGGGGCGCAGCGCGGAGGCCTGACATGAGCAGCTTTCAATCGAAATCCGGCAAGGCGTTCCGCCTCTCGGTGCCTGAGCGCCAGCCATTGTTCTCGGGCCGGGTGTGGACGTTGCTGGTGGCGTTGACCCTGGTCGTGGCGATCGGCGTGCCGATCTGCGCGCTGGTGTTGCCCGAAGGCCATCCACTGTATCTGTCGGCCTACGCGCTGACGCTGATCGGCAAGATCATGTGCTTTGCGCTGGCCGCCATTGCGCTGGACCTCGTGTGGGGCTACTGCGGCATCCTGAGCCTCGGACACGGCCTGTTCTTCGCGCTGGGCGGCTATGCGATGGGCATGTACCTGATGCGCTCGATCGGACGTGAAGGCGTCTACAAGAGCGACCTGCCCGACTTCATGGTGTTCCTGGACTGGAAGGAACTGCCGTGGTTCTGGCATGGCACCGAGCACCTGCCTTACGCGCTGCTGCTGGTGGTGCTGGTGCCGGGCGTGCTGGCCTGGCTGTTCGGGTACTTCGCGTTCCGTTCGCGCATCAAGGGCGTGTACCTGTCGATCATCACGCAGGCCATGACCTATGCGGCGATGCTGCTGTTCTTCCGCAACGAGACCGGTTTCGGCGGCAACAACGGCTTCACCGATTTCAAGCGCATTGCCGGCTTTGCCGTGGCCGCACCGCAAACGCGTACCGCGCTGTTCGTGCTGACGTTCCTGGCGCTGGTGGCCGGCTTCATCGCATGCCGCTACATCGTCACGTCCAAGCTGGGCCGCGTGGTCACGGCCGTGCGCGATGCCGAGATGCGCGTGATGTTCTCGGGCTACAGCCCGCTTGGCTACAAGCTGTTCGTGTGGACCTTCTCGGCCGTGTTGTGCGGCATTGCCGGTGCGCTGTACGTGCCGCAGGTGGGCATCATCAACCCGGGCGAGATGTCGCCGGCCAACTCGATCGAGATGGCGGTGTGGGTAGCGGTGGGCGGACGCGGCACGTTGATTGGCCCGATCATTGGCGCATTCCTGGTCAACGGCGCCAAGACCATGTTCACGGCCTATTTCGCCGAGTACTGGCTGTTCCTGTTGGGCGCGATGTTCGTACTGGTGACGCTGTACCTGCCCGACGGCGTGGTCGGCCTGCTGCGCCGCCTGCGCGGCGTGCGCACCACGGCAGAGAAGATCGAGACCGCGACCGACGAACCGGTGGCAGCAACACCGGCGGCACCGGCAGTAGCGGCACCGGCAGTGGCGCCACAACAACGGAGCGAAGCATGAATGCCGCACTGGAAGCAGGGCAGGCCGAAAGCGGCGATGCCACCGGCCTGGGTCGCATCCTCGAGCCCGGTGTCATCGACACCACGCATGGTCCGATCCTCTACGTGGAGGACCTGACGGTGCAGTTCGACGGTTTCCGTGCGCTGAACAAGCTGTCGCTGTCGATCGATCACGGTGAGCTGCGCTGCGTGATTGGCCCGAATGGCGCCGGCAAGACGACCATGATGGACGTCATCACCGGCAAGACCGGGCCGCGCAATGCCAATGTCACGGGGCGCGTGTTCCTGGGGCAGACCATCGACCTGATGCGCATGACCGAGCCACGCATCGCGCAGACCGGCATTGGCCGCAAGTTCCAGAAGCCGACCGTGTTCGAACAGCATGCGGTGTGGGAAAACCTGGAACTGGCGATGAAGGCCGACAAGCGCTGGTGGTCGTCGTTGCGCGCGCGGCTGACCGGGGAAGGTCATCGCCGCATCGAGGAAACGCTGGCGCTGACCGGGCTCGAGGACGAAGCGTATCGTCCCGCCGGGTTGCTTTCGCACGGCCAGAAGCAGCGGCTGGAAATCGGCATGCTGCTGATGCAGCAACCGCAGCTGCTGTTGCTCGACGAGCCCGTGGCCGGCATGACCGACGAGGAAACCATGCAGCTTGCCGCGCTGCTCAACAGCCTGCGCGGCAGTTGCTCGATGATGGTCGTCGAGCACGACATGGAATTCGTGGCGGCGCTGGCTGGCGATGCGGGCAAGGTCACGGTACTCGCTGAAGGTAGCCTGCTGGCCGAGGGCACGCTCGATGCCGTCAAGCGCGATGAACGCGTGATCGAATCCTACCTGGGAAGATAACCATGCTGCAGGTCAATGCACTGAATCAGTACTACGGCGGCAGCCACATCCTGCGCGACGTATCGTTCGAGGTGCCGCACGGAAAGCTCACGACGCTGCTGGGCCGCAACGGGGTGGGCAAGAGCACGCTGCTCAAATGCCTGATGGGCGTGGTGCCTACCCGCAGCGGCAGCGTGAGCTGGGACGGCAAGGCACTGGAAAAGAAGGCGCCGTACGAACGCGTGTCGGCGGGGCTGGCCTATGTGCCGCAGGGTCGCGAGATCTTTCCGCGCCTGACGGTCGAGGAAAACCTGCTGATCGGTGCGGCCAGCCGCGGCAAGCCGGCGGGCGTGCCCGACCGCATCTACCAACTGTTCCCTGTGCTGCGCACGATGCGCCAGCGTCGCGGTGGCGACCTGTCCGGTGGCCAGCAGCAGCAACTGGCGATTGGCCGCGCGCTGATGAGCGAACCGCAGTTGCTGATCCTCGACGAGCCTACCGAAGGCATCCAGCCGTCGATCATCCAGGATATCGGCCGCGCGCTGCGCCTGCTGGTAGACGAGTTCGGCATGACGGTGCTGCTGGTGGAGCAATACTACGAATTCGCGCGTCACCTGGCCGATCACTACGTGGTGATGAGCCGTGGCGAGGTGGTGGCCAAAGGCAACGGGGCGACGATGGAACAGGATGGTGTGCGCGAGTTGATCGCGGTGTAAATCCATCATGCGCGCGCGGCTGATCAATCACCTTTCGGTGAGCGCGGCCGCGCGCTATGATTTGTGCCATCGTCCGCGCCCTCGCGTTCCCGTCTTCACTGATGCGTCATCCCGATTTTCCTTCGTCGCTCGCCATGCCTGCCGCATGGCATGGCAGCCTGCGTCTGCGTTTCGCCGTGCGCGCGGGTCGTACCGCCATGGTGGAGCGCCGCCATGAGGGGCCGCTGCGCGTGCAGAAGCCTCTCTATCCGGAAGGCGCGATCTGCCACGGTGTGGTGCTGCATCCGCCGGCAGGTGTCGCGGGTGGCGATGTGCTCGATATCGATATCAAGCTGGAACCCGGCGCGCAGGCCGTGCTGGCCACGCCGGGCGCCACCAAGTGGTACAAGTCGCAGGGTCGTGACGCGGCGCAGCAGGTACGCATCGACGTAGCCGAAGGCGCGCGGCTCGACTGGTTGCCGCAGGAGAACATCGTATTCGACGATGCACGCGCACGGATTGCCACGGAAGTAGCGGTTGCGCCGGGTGGCAGCGCTATCGGCTGGGACGTGGTGGTGCTTGGACGCCTGGCGTCGGGCGAGCGTTGGGCCAGCGGATCGCTGTGGCTCGATACACGCATCGGCAGCGCCAACCGCTCGCTATGGATCGAGCAGTCGCATTTCGATGCCGCATCGCCGCTACGCGGTGCAGTGGCCGGCCTGGATGGCCTGCCGATCCTGGGTACGCTCTGGGCGGTGGGGCAGGGTGCCACACAGGATCTGGCCGAAGCGCTGGCCACCCAGTTGCCGTATCGCCCCGACCTGCGCGCGGGCGTGACCTGCCTGGCGGCACGGGGACAGTCGATGCTGCTGCTGCGCGTGCTTGGCCGCGACATGGAAGCAGTGCGGCACCTGATGATCGACTGCTGGAACACCTTGCGCATGCCGATCCACGGCGTGCCTGCCCGGCCGCTGCGGCTCTGGGCAACCTGACAACGACAATCAAGCACAACCAGGCACAGCCAGGTACAAACAGGAACCCGATATGGAACTGACTCCGCGCGAGAAGGACAAGCTGCTGATCTTCACCGCCGCGTTGCTGGCCGAGCGTCGCCGCGCGCGCGGGCTCAAGCTGAATTACCCCGAGGCCGTGGCGCTGATCACGGCCGCGATCATGGAAGGTGCGCGCGATGGCCGCACCGTGGCCGAACTGATGCACGAGGGCACCACCGTGCTAGCGCGCGAGGATGTCATGGATGGCGTGGCCGAGATGATCCCCGAGATCCAGGTCGAAGCCACATTCCCGGACGGCACCAAGCTGGTGACCGTGCACCATCCGATCGTCTGAAGGCCTGAAAACCTGAACCCCGAACGCTCAACAAGAAGAGGATGAACCCTATGCACCGCATGCTCCGTTCGCGCCTGATCGCCGGCGCCACGCTTTCGCTGGCCACCGCCTCGGCCTTTGCCCATCCGGGCCACGACGGTGCCACCGTTGGCGCCAGTCTGCTGGCCGGCCTGGCACACCCGTTCACTGGCGCCGATCACCTGCTGGCCATGGCTGCCGTGGGCGTGTGGAGTGCCCTGGCAACGTCGCCCAGGGACGCGTTCGAGGCGGGCCCGTCGAAGCTGGACCTGCTGCGTCTGCCGCTGGCGTTCGTGGCCATGATGCTGGTGGGGGCCGCGCTTGGCCTGGCCGGCGTGACGCTGCCGGCCGTGGAGCCGATGATTGCGGTCTCGCTGCTCGTGATCGGCCTGCTGGTGGCCGCGCGGGCACGCCTGTCCACGCTGGCCGGCATGGCCATCGTGGGCGGCTTCGCACTGTTTCATGGCTATGCACATGGTGCCGAACTGCCGGCCACGGCCGCCGCATTGCCCGCGGTGCTGGCCTATGTCGGCGGCTTTGCGGTGAGCACGATGACGCTGCATGTCATGGGTATCGGTGCCGGGGCATTCCTGCGTCGCCATGCGGCCTGGATGGCGCGCGTGGCCGGTGCCGGAGTGGCGCTGTATGGCGTTGGCCTGCTGGTGGCCTGATTCCCCACAAGGAGCAAGGCGATGATTCCCGGTGAACTGATGCCGCTCGACGGCGAGATCGAACTGAATGCGGGGCGCGCCACGGTCAGCGTGGTGGTGGCCAATACCGGCGACCGGCCGGTACAGGTCGGCTCGCATTTCCATTTCTACGAGACCAATGCAGCGCTGTCGTTCGATCGCGAAGCCGCGCGCGGCTTCCGGCTCGACATTGCCGCGGGCACCGCGGTGCGCTTCGAACCTGGCCAGTCGCGTACGGTGCAACTGGTGGCGCTGGACGGTGACCGCATCGTCTACGGTTTCAACGGCAAGATCATGGGAGCGCTGTGATGAGCGTGAAGATTTCCCGGCAAGCCTATGCCGAAATGTTCGGCCCTACCACCGGCGACCGCCTGCGACTGGCCGATACCGGACTGGTGGTTGAAGTCGAGAAGGACTTCACGATCTATGGCGAGGAAGTGAAGTTCGGCGGCGGCAAGGTGATTCGCGATGGCATGGGGCAAAGCCAGCGCATGTCGAAGGATTGCGTCGACACCGTCATCACCAATGCGCTGATCATTGATCACTGGGGCATCGTCAAGGCCGATATCGGCCTCAAGCATGGACGCATCGCCGGCATCGGCAAGGCCGGCAACCCCGATATCCAGCCGGGCGTAACGATCGTCGTCGGCCCGGGTACCGAGGTGATCGCGGGCGAGGGCATGATCGTTACCGCTGGCGGCATCGACACGCACATCCACTTCATCTGTCCGCAGCAGATTGACGAGGCGCTGATGAGCGGCGTGACGACGATGATCGGCGGCGGCACCGGACCCGCCACGGGCACGTTCGCCACCACGGTGACGCCGGGGCCGTGGTACATGGAGCGCATGCTGCAGGCAGCCGATGCGTATCCGATGAATATCGGCTTCCTGGGCAAGGGCAATGCGAGCCAGGAAGCGCCGCTGACCGAGCAGGTGGAGGCCGGTGCCATCGGGCTGAAGCTGCACGAGGATTGGGGCACCACGCCGCAGGCCATCGACACCTGCCTGTCCGTGGCCGATGCCACCGATACGCAGGTGGCCATCCATACCGACACGCTCAACGAAGGCGGCTTTGTCGAGGCGACGATTGCCGCGTTCAAGGGCCGCACGATCCATACGTATCACACCGAAGGCGCGGGCGGCGGCCACGCGCCCGACATCATCAAGGTATGCGGCGAAGCCAACGTGTTGCCGTCGTCGACCAATCCGACGCGCCCGTACACGGTGAATACGCTGGACGAGCACCTGGACATGCTGATGGTGTGCCATCACCTGGATCCGGCGATTGCGGAGGACATTGCCTTCGCGGAATCGCGCATCCGTCGCGAGACCATCGCGGCCGAGGATATCCTGCATGACCTTGGCGCGTTTTCGATGATATCGAGCGATTCGCAAGCGATGGGGCGCGTGGGCGAGGTCATCATCCGCACCTGGCAGACCGCGCACAAGATGGCCGCGCAGCGCGGCAAGCTGCCCGGTGACCCGCACGATGCACGCGGCGGCCATGACAATTTCCGCGTCAAGCGCTATATCGCCAAGTACACGATCAACCCCGCGCTCACGCATGGCATTGCGCATGAAGTCGGCTCGATCGAGGTCGGCAAGTGGGCCGACCTGGTGCTGTGGCGGCCCGCGTTCTTCGGCGTGAAGCCAAGCCTGATCCTCAAGGGCGGCATGATCGCGGCGGCCGCGATGGGAGACCCCAATGCGTCGATTCCAACGCCGCAACCGGTGCACTACCGTCCCATGTTTGCGTCGGCCGGCGGTGCGCTGCCGAAGACGTCGCTGACCTTTGTCTCGCAGGCGGCACTCGCCGGCAATGTGGGGGAGCGCTATGGCCTGGCCAAGACGCTGGCGGCGGTGCGCGGAACACGCACCGTAAGCAAGCGCGACATGGTGCACAATGACTGGCAACCGCATGTCACGGTCGATCCGGAAACCTACCAGGTGGTGGCCGATGGACAACTGCTGATGTGCGAACCGGCTACCGTGCTGCCGATGGCGCAGCGTTACTTCCTGTTCTGACCCGTGATCAAGATCGACAAACACCTGCCTGCCCCGCACGGCATTGCCCCGGTACTGGTGCGCCGTGCGCCGAAACTGGTCCTGCCATTTGGCGACCGTAGCAAGAGCCGCCTGCGCGCGGTGCTCGACAACGGCACCGAGGCGGCGCTGTTCCTGCCACGCGGCACCGTGCTGCGCGGCGGCGACCTGCTGGTGGCCGAGGACGGCACGTTCGTCGAAGTGCAGGCCGCGGCGGAAGCCGTGCTGCAGGTGTCGGCCGCTGATCCGCTGGCCCTGATGCGCGCGGCATATCACCTGGGCAATCGCCACACGCCAGTGGAAGTGGGTTGCGATTACCTGCGGCTCGAATACGACGCGGTGCTCGCCGACATGCTGGCACGACTGGGCGTGCAGGCCGAACGCGCCGACCTGCCATTCGAACCCGAAGCCGGTGCATATGGCGGCGGCCACAAGCATGGCCATGATGCGACGTTCGCCGAGGACTATGCCAAGGCGCAGGAAGTGTTTCACCACCATCATCATGACCACGATCATGGTCATGATCACGTGCATGACGAACACTGCGGGCACAAGCACTGAGTGGATGTGATCGTGGATCCAAGGCCGGCCCTCTCCCCCAACCCCTCTCCCGCGCCCGGGAGAGGGGAGCCAACCGTTGGCGCTTCAAAACTCCCCTCTCCCGCTTGCGGGAGAGGGGCAGGGGGAGAGGGCGGGCGCCTGGGCAACCACGAATTCGTCCGCAAGCTACGCGCGAATCAAACCGCCGCCGAACAACGCTTGTGGTATTTCCTCCGTGCGCATCGCTTGCTGGGCCTGAAATTCAAACGTCAGGTACCCATCGGCCCCTACATCGCCGATTTCCTCTGCATCGAATTCAACCTGATCGTCGAAGCCGATGGCGGTCAGCATGGTTCCCTCAATGATTTCGATCGTGATGTCTGGTTGCGGGATCAGGGCTATACGGTGCTACGGTTCTGGAACAACCAGGTTCACAACGAAATCGATGGCGTGCTGGAAGCCATTCGTCAGGCTGTGTTGGCGCAAGGGTTTGTAGAACCGAGCACAACGCCATGACCGCCCTCCCGCAACTGATTTCCCTGCTGCATCTGGCGTCGCCTGCGTTGCCGATTGGCGGCTTCAGCTATTCGCAAGGACTGGAGGCCGCGATCGACTGTGGGCTGGTCAGCAATGCCCAAACCGCCGAACGCTGGATCCACGACAACCTCACCCAGGTGCAAGCCCAATGCGAGGCGCCGGTCTGGCTGCTACTGCATCGTGCATGGCTCGCACAAGACCACGCGGCGGTAGCGACATGGAACGACTGGTTCCACGTCACGCGCGAAACGTCTGAGTTGCGCCTGGAGACCGAGCAGATGGGCTGGTCGCTGGCAAAGCTGGTGGCGCAGATGGGGTGGGGCAGCGACGCCATGCGCGGCGTGTTGCGCGAACTGTCGCCGCTATGCCTGCCCACGGCATTCACCGCGGCGTGCGTGGCGCTTGAGATCAGCGAGCGCGACGGACTGGCTGCCTACGCATTCAACTGGGCCGAAAACCAGGTGGCGGCAGCGCTCAAGGCTGTGCCGTTGGGTCAGGTGGCCGGTCAGCAGATCCTGCGCGGCCTGCACGGTGCCGTGCTCGAGGTGGTCGAAGAGGCCGCGCAGCGCGCCGATGCGGCACCGCCGCGCCTTTCCACGTTTTCTCCCATGCTGGGACTGCTGTCCGCTCGGCACGAGACGCAGTACTCCCGGCTTTTCCGATCGTGAATCCCATCATGACCCGTACCAAGAAAAATCCTCCGCTGCGCGTCGGCGTGGGCGGCCCCGTCGGCTCCGGCAAGACCACGCTGCTGGAAATGCTCTGCAAGGCCATGCGCGACCGCTACGACCTCGTGGCCATCACCAACGATATCTACACCAAGGAAGATCAGCGGCTGCTGACGATCTCCGGCGCATTGCCGGCCGAGCGCATCATGGGCGTGGAAACGGGCGGCTGCCCGCATACGGCGATTCGTGAGGATGCCTCGATCAACCTCGAGGCCGTGGATCGCATGCTGGCCAGGTTTCCCGATGCCGACGTGGTCTTCATCGAATCGGGTGGCGACAATCTCGCGGCTACGTTCAGTCCGGAACTGTCCGACCTGACGATCTACGTGATCGATGTGGCGGGGGGAGAAAAGATCCCGCGCAAGGGCGGGCCAGGGATTACGAAGTCGGATCTGCTGGTGGTCAACAAGACCGACCTCGCGCCCTATGTGGGAGCATCGCTCGAGATCATGGAAAGCGACACGCGCAAGATGCGTGGCGAGCGTCCGTTCGTGATGGGGAGCGTCAAGTCGGGGCAGGGCCTCGACGAGGTGATTGCCTTCATTGAACGGCAGGGCATGCTGAACGTCTGAGACGCCGGCCGCGGGAAAACCTAGCGCATGTGTCGCCGCGCCAATGCGCGCGCGACGCCGGCCACCACATCGCGGTCGACGTCATTGAGCTCGGCCATGTAGCGCAACGTAGCTTGTACCGAAGGCGATTGCTCTGCGTCAAAAGGAGAGCGGGGTGGGGCTGTCGCTTCATCCGATCGATGTCTGCTAAAGTCAAGCATCTCGGTTGGTGCAATACCGAGCGTGTCTGCCAGGGTACATATGTTATATAGCGCAACATTGCGCGTGCCGCGCTCGATGCCGCTGAGGTACGATCGGGCCAGGCCGCTTTCCAGCGACAGCGCCTCCTGAGACCAGCCGCGCTGCTTGCGCAACCAGGTCAAGTGCCGCCCGAACAGCTTGAGTGGGTCTGCTGTCATATGCTGCTGTGTCTGCTGTGTGGATAATAAGTCGCTAAGTCGACCGAGCCTAAGGGTTTGACCTATGCGGAACGACAACTTATAGTTCGTCGTTCTATCGGTGCCAGATCCGCATCTTAAGGGATGCACCCGCAAAGGGTGCGGTGCCGAAGGCTGACCGGGCGGTGTGAAAACACCGTGCCGAAACGGGGCTGTCGCGCAACGGATGTCGGGCGGAAAACCGCGCCACGCCGTCCATTCGTCCATTGCGCATTCCGGGACCACTTGCGTCCCAGGCTCTGTTTCGAGGGAATGCCATGCAGATTTTTTCGTCCTCCGACGCCCGCGTCCGCACTACCGCGCCATGCGGGAAATCCACCACCACCCCAGGTATCGATCGCCGATTATGTGTCATTCCGGCAACGGCTGGCCTTGGCCATACGTCGGGATACGTGTACTTGTCGGCTGCCGCACGGTCTCCGGTGGCCACGCCGGAGCATGTGCAATGGTGGGCCTGCCTGCAAGGCGGTGTACGTTTGCTCGATGGTGACGAGGAATTCGCGATGCTGGCCAGTGGCGACATTCTGGTGCCACCCGCGCGTCCACTTGCGTTGCAGGCCGCGATCGACAGCGTGCTGGTTCGTGCCGTAGCGCTGCCGCAGACCGACGACAACGCAGAGAGCGATGCCGCCGATACAGTGGCCGCGGAATTCGTCGCGCTGGAACCGGGCGAGCCCGATTGGGCGCAACGCTTTCACGCACGCGGCCTGCTGTGGGCGATTTGCCATCACGGCACGCTGTGCCTGCAATGGCGCGACAAGCGCCGCTCCGGCAAGCCGCGCATGCTCTATGTACGGCCGGGCATGGCCTTCGCGCCGGCACCGGGCGACGACTACTGCATCGACGCCATGATGCCCGGCACGGGGCTGCTCTGCTGCATGCGCAACGACGCGATGCCGGAGTCCGAGCCGGCGCCGGAGCCTAACGACGCTGATACTGCGTCGCCCCGAACAGAATCTCGCGTTCCTGGTCCGTCCGCAGCGGCTTGCGCTCCTTGGCCAACACCTCGACCCCGCGCTTCACGGCAGGGCGCTCGGCAATCTCGTTGAACCAGCGCTTCAGGTGCGGATAGTCGTCAAGGTCCACGCCCTGGTTCTGCCAGCTGCGTAGCCACGGGAAGGTGGCGATGTCCGCGATCGAATAGCTGTCGCCAGCCAGCCAGGCGTGTTTCGACAACTGGGTGTCGATCACGCCGTAAAGGCGCTTTGCCTCATTGGTGTAGCGATTGACCGCGTATTCGATCTTTTCGGGTGCGTAGATACGGAAGTGGTGCGCCTGGCCCAGCATCGGGCCAACGCCGCCCATCTGGAACATCAGCCACTGCAGCGCGTCGTACTTGCCGCGCACGTCGTCGGGCAGGAACTTGCCGGTCTTGCCAGCCAGGTACAGCAGGATCGCGCCCGATTCGAACAGCGAGATCGGTGCGCCGTCCGGGCCGTCGCTATCGACGATCGCGGGAATCTTGTTGTTGGGGCTGATCTTGAGGAAGTCTTCGCCGAACTGGTCGCCGGCGCCGATATTGATCGGGTGCACCCGGTACTCGAGACCGCATTCCTCGAGCATGATGTGGACCTTGTGGCCATTCGGGGTGGCCCACGTGTAGACGTCGATCATGTGCAACGCTCTCCATGGAAGATTGGCCGGGGCATTAGAGCATAGAAGGAATAACCCTGCTGGCGGCACATGATCTGCCCACACTTTGCTCCATCTCTCCCGCGTGCGGGAGAGGGCCCGGCCGTTCAGTCAACCATGCGTTGCAACCGGACCACCGCCCATCACGATCCGCGCGTCACCGGCATCTGGATGCTGTCAGCATTCACGTTCATATGCTTGGCCAGTTCCAGCTTGGCGATGGCATTGCGGTGCACCTCGTCCGGACCGTCGGCCAGGCGCAGCGTGCGCTGGTGCGCCCACCAGTTGGCCAGCGGGAAATCGCCCGACACACCTGCGGCGCCATGTACCTGGATGGCCCAGTCGATCACGCGCAGCGCCACGTTCGGCGCCACCACCTTGATCATCGCGATCTCGGCCTTGGCCACCTTGTTGCCCACGGTGTCCATCATGTACGCGGCCTTCAGCGTCAGCAGGCGCGCCATCTCGATATCGCAACGCGCTTCGGCGATGCGTTCCTGTGTAACGCCCTGGCGTGCGATTGCCTTGCCGAACGCCACACGCTCCAGGCTGCGCTTGCACATCAGTTCCAGCGCGCGCTCTGCCACGCCGATGCTGCGCATGCAGTGGTGGATGCGGCCCGGTCCCAGGCGGCCTTGCGCAATCTCGAAGCCGCGGCCTTCACCGAGCAGGATATTGCTGGCCGGCACGCGCACGTTCTTCAGTTCGATTTCCATATGGCCGTGCGGCGCGTCGTCGTAGCCGAACACGGGCAGGAAGCGCTTGATGGTGATGCCCGGCGTATCGGCCGGCACCACGATCATCGACTGCTGTTCATGGCGGCCGGCATCGGGATCGGTCTTGCCCATCACGATATAGACCTTGCAGCGCGGATCGCCGGCGCCCGACGACCACCACTTGGTGCCGTTGATCACGTAGTGGTCGCCATCGCGTACGATGCGGCACGCGATATTGGTGGCATCGGACGATGCCACGTCGGGCTCGGTCATCAGGAACGCCGAACGGATCTCGCCGCGCAGCAGCGGTTCCAGCCACTGGTCCTTCAATGTCTCGGACGCGTAGCGCTCGAGCGTTTCCATGTTGCCGGTGTCCGGCGCGGCGCAGTTGAACACTTCGGCCGACCAGGGTACGCGGCCCATGATTTCGCACATCGGTGCGTACTCGAGGTTCGACAGGCCTTCCGGCGCACGCTTCGAGCGCGGCAGGAACAGGTTCCACAGGCCGGCTTCACGCGCCAGCGGCTTCAGTTCCTCGACCACCTTGGTCGGCACCCACGCATTACCCGCCTCGCGGTTGGCCTGCACCTCGGCGTAGAAACGCTTTTCATTGGGATAGATATGCTGGTCGAAGAACGCCAGCAGCCTGGCCTGCATTTCCTTGACCTTGGGCGAGTACTCGAATTGCATGGGGTCTCCTCGATTCCCTGGGGGATGGGTTGGGTGGCACGCCGTGCAGCATGTGCCGAGCGTGCCGACCGCGTTGGTGGTGCGGACTGATGGCTACTCTAGCCGATGGCAATCAATAAGAAAAATGAATTTACTAGATTGGTCAGTATCAATTTGCTGCATCTCGTGCCAGAATCGCAGCAGTCAAATGATGCGAAGGTTGCCATGCAGCTCAGCCGGATCGACCTCAACCTCTTTGTGGTGTTCGACGCCATCTACAGCGAAGGCAGCATCACTGCCGCGGCACGCCAGCTGAACCTGACGCAGCCGGCCGTGAGCCATGCGCTGGGGCGTTTGCGTACGCTGTTCGACGATGCGCTGTTCGAACGGCGCGGGCAGGGCATGGCACCGACGCCGCTGGCGCGCTCGCTGGCGGGCGAGGTGCGCGGTGCGTTGCAATCGTTTGCGCGTACCTTGCAGGACACGCCGCATTTTGACCCCGCCAACACCACGCGCCGCTTTACCATCGGCATGCGCGATGCGCTTGAGTCCACCTTGCTGCCGCCACTGATGGCACGCGTGACCGCCATTGCACCGCATGTGGAAATTGCCGCGATCCGCTTCGATCGCCGCGAGATGGAATCCGAACTGCTGGCCGGCACGCTCGACACCTCGATCGATATCCTGCTGCCGGTTTCGCCGGCGATTCACCACAGCGCATTCATGTCGGACCCGATGGTGGTGCTGGCGCGCCGCGATCATCCGCTGGTCAAGAAGGAACTGACGCTGGAGCGCTACCTGTCCGCCGAGCACGTGCACGTATCGTCGCGCCGCCGTGGTGCCGGGCTGGAAGACCAGGCATTGCACCGCATGGGCCTGACGCGCCGCGTGCGGCTGCGTTGCCAGCACTACGCAGCCGCGTGCCGCGTGGTCAGTTGCACGGATCTGCTGGCCACGCTGCCGCTGCGCTATGCGCGCATCGCCAACGAGCCTTATGCCAACCGGCTGCTGTCGCTGCCGTTCAAGGTGCCTTCGCTGGAACTGCACCTGTACTGGCACGCCGGTGGCGAGAACGACGGTGCGAACCGCTGGCTGCGCGAGCAGCTGATGGCGGTGATGGCATCGCTTGGCGGCGGTGTCGGCGGTATCGGTGATGTGGCGTCGGGGGCGCCGGCGTAAGCGGGCGGCACGCCGATTCGAGTGCGGCCACGCCATTCGTGCAGCGCGCTCGGATCACACCGTAAGAAAATGTTCGCAGGCTGGACGCTGGTGGAGGGCATCCCTACCATCACTGCGATCCATCTGCCCCGCGCGCTTCACATCACGGCGCTTCAGCGCCAGGCGTTGTCCCGATCCACACGTCGGACATGCGGGCAGTTTCCCTCCATTTCCAAATCATCGAGGCGCATTTCACATGCCAGGGAAACCCTTGCGTACTGCATTCATCAACGGACGGCCGGTTGCATTCGGCGCTATCGCCGCATGCGCGGCCCTGACGCTGGCCGCATGCGGCGGCGGTGACGGTGGCAGCAGCGCAACCAGCGCCGGGTCTTCCAGCGGCGGCAGCGCAGCGCAATCGGCTGCCAGCACGCAGGCTGCCGCGCCAGCAGGCACGGCACCTACCACCGGCGGTACGGATCGTGCCTGCTATACGGTCAGCGGCAGCGCCCCGGCGCCCGTGACCGGCGCCGTAAGCCTGCTGCCGGCACGGGGTACCGGGGTGTCCGCGTATCGTGTGCTCGACGACGCGCGCAGCGCCGGCCTGTGCTACGCCAACTATCGTCGCGAACAGGTGGGACTGGCACCGCTGACCGCGCGCGATGCGCTCAACACGGTGGCGCAGAACCACACGTCGTACATGCTGGCCAACCAGACGCTGACGCATGATGAGCAGTCGGGCAAGCCCGGCTATACCGGTGCCGCGCCCAACGACCGCATCCAGGCAGCGTATTCGAGCAATGCCACGGCCGAAGTGGTGGCTGGTGCCAATCGCTGGACCTCGGCCGCCGGTGCAAGCCTGTCGATGACGCCGAAGGATGCGCTGGTAGTGGATCTGGTCAACGCGCCGTTCCATCGTGCCGCGTTGTTGGGCAGCTATGCATCGGCGGGCAGCGGGTTTGCCGAGAGCGTGGGGGCCGGCAGCAGCGGAGGCACGCAGGCGTACTACTACCAGACCATCGATCTTGCCGATGCCAGCAATGGTGGTGCCGACAACCAGATGGTGGCGTATCCGTATGCGGGCCAGGCCGATGTGCCGACCAGCTGGGTCAACAACGAGAGCCCGAATCCGGCACCGTCGTACGCGGGACAGACCATGGGCTACCCCGTGACGGTGCAGGCGGTCAATACGTCGCTGACGTTCAATGCTGACACGTTCTCGATTACCGATGCGTCGGGCAATGCAATCGCCTGCGAGAAGGTCGACGCGCGCACCTCGGGAATGTCCAGCGCGGCCCGTGGCCTGGCAATCTGCACGCCGCGCACGCCGCTGGCCAGCAAGACCCGCTACAACGTGACCGTCAGCGGCACGCTGAACGGGCAGGGCGTCAACCTGAACTGGTCGTTCACCACGCTTTAAGTTCTGGTGCGGTGCGGCAAGGCCTGGCGGTGCCTCGGTGGCGCCGGGCTTTGCCATGAAGTGCCGTTTCAGACCTTTCGTATCTCCATCGCAGGATCGCCGCTACAATCGCCGAAGCTTCCCCCCAGGAGAGACGGCATGACTGACGTAGTGGCAGCACCTTCCCCGGCTTCCCAGCTTCCTCTGCTTTCCCAGGCGAAACCCACAGGATCATTGCACTGGCGTGCCACGCTGGCTGTCGCATTGACCGCGCTGCTCGCGGCGTGTGGTACCGCGGACAAGCAGGCGGCCGCGCCGGCAGCTGCGGCACCAACTGCGGCGCCGCCCGCGCAGGCAGCCATGCCGCCGGCACCCGAGGTGTCGTCGGGCTACCGCCCGGGCATGACCACCGCCACTGCGCAAAAACATATGGCCGCCGCTGCCAACCCGCTGGCCACCGAGGCCGGACGCGAAATCCTGCGCGCGGGCGGGTCGGCCATCGACGCCGCCGTGGCCATGCAGGCAGTGCTGACGCTGGTGGAGCCGCAGGCTACCGGCATCGGTGGCGGGGCCTTCATCATGTATTGGGACGGCAAGCGCGTGCAGGCCTACGATGGCCGCGAGACCGCACCGGCCGGCGCCAGCGAGAACCTGTTCATGCGTGCCGATGGCAAGCCGATGGAGTTTTCCGAAGGCCAGATCGGCGGCCGGTCGGTCGGTGTGCCCGGCGTGCTGCGCGCGTTGGAGATGGCGCATCGCGAGCACGGCAACCTGCCTTGGGCGCGTCTGTTCCAGCCGGCGATCAAGCTGGCCGAGAATGGCTTTCCGATGTCGCAGCGGCTGTACACGCAGGTCGCCGCAGACAAGTTCATGGGCGGTTCGCCCGAGATGAGCGCGTACTTCCTCGACGAGCAAGGCAAAGCCAAACCGGTCGGCGCCATCATCAAGAATCCGCAACTGGCCCAGACCCTGCGCGAGATTGCGCGCAGCGGCCCCAATGTGTTCTACAACGGCCCGATCGCACGCGATATCGCGGCCAAGGTCAATGCGCACGCCAATCCGGGCAGTCTCTCGGTGGCGGACTTGAAGGGCTATAAGGCCAAGGTGCGCGTGCCGGTCTGCACCGACTACCGGCAATGGAAGGTCTGTGGCATGCCGCCGCCGTCGTCGGGCGGCATTGCGATCGCGCAGATCCTTGGCACGCTCGAGGCGCTGGAAAAACGCGACCCACGCTATGCGCTGGCCAGCCTGAAACCGGTACCGGTCAACCTGCCGTCGCAGATGGAGCCGAATCCGCTGGCCGTGCACGCGATCTCCGAAGCCGACCGGCTGGCGTATGCCGATCGCGGGCTGTATGTGGCCGACGCCGATTTCGTGCCGGTCGATGTGGCCGCGATGGTCAATCCGAACTATCTGGCCGAGCGCGCCGCGTTGATTGGCGACAAGAGCATGGGCAAGGCCCAACCGGGCACGCCGCCCGGCGTGAAGGTGGCATTCGCACCCGACCGCTCGCCAATGCGGATCTCCACCTCGCAGATCGTGGCCGTGGACAACCGTGGTGGGGCGTTGTCGATGACGACCACGATCGAGTCGTACTTCGGCTCGCACATCATGGTGCGCGGCTTCATGCTCAATAACCAGCTGACCGATTTCTCGTTCACGCCGACCGAGAATGGCAAGCCAGTGGCCAACCGCGTGCAGGCTGGCAAGCGTCCACGTTCGTCGATGGCGCCGACGCTGGTTTTCGATCGCCAGAGCGGCAAGCTGGTGGCGGCGCTTGGTTCGCCCGGCGGTTCGCAGATCATTGAGTATGTCTCGAAGACGCTGGTGGGCCTGCTCGACTGGGACATGGACGTGCAACAGGCGGTGAGCATGGCCAACTTCGGTAGCCGCAACGGTCCGACCGAGGTCGAGAAGGGGCTGGTGACGCCACAACTGGTCGACGCGCTGAAGCAGCAGGGCCATCAGGTGGCTGAGATCGAGATGACCAGCGGCACCCAGGTCATCATGCGCAAGACCGTCAATGGCCGTGCGGTATGGGCCGGTGGCGCCGATCCGCGGCGTGAAGGTGTGGCATTGGGCGATTGAGTCGTAGGGCAACGCATCGCAACAAAAAAACGGGCGCGAATTTCGCGCCCGTTTCAGTACTGCGTTGCTTTTCGATGCCGGCTTTATGCGTCCAGCTTGACCCCTGACGATTTCACGACCTGGGCCCAGCGCTTTTCCTCGGTGCTGAACCACTTGTTGGTTTCGGCCGGCGACATGGTCACCACCTCGGCGCCCTGACCAGCCAGGTTCGCGCGAATCTCCGGCGTGCGGATGATCTTGACGAGCTCGGCATTGATACGCTGGACCAGCGCATCAGGCATGCCGGCGGGTGCCATCACGCCTTGCCACGTACCCGATTCGAAATTCGGTACACCGCTTTCGGCGATGGTCGGGGTCTGGCTGACCAGCGCCATGCGCGAACGCTTGGATACGGCCAGCAGCTTGAGTTTGCCCGACTGCACGTGCGGCAGCGTGGCGAGCATCCCGTTCATCAGCACTTGCGCGGTGCCGCCAACGGTGTCGGCAATGGCCTGCGCACCGCCCTTGTAAGGCACGTACTGCCATGCGGCCTGGGTGGCCTGCTGGACGGCCACGCCGGCCAGGTGCGGCGCGCTGCCAATGGCCGTCACGGCAAAGTTCAGCGTCTGCTTGTGCGACAGCGCGACCAGTTCCTTGAGGTTATTGGCCGGCACCGACGGATGCACGACCAGCAGGTGCGGCGAGTAGGCCAGCATCGCCACGCCCTTGAGGTCTTTTTCCGGGTTGAACGTGAGCTTGGTGTAGACCGACGGGCTGATGGCCAGTGCGCCGACGTCGCACAGCAGGAGCGTGTGGTTATCGGTACCGGCCTGCGCCACCATCGCGGCGCCAATATTGCCGTTGGCGCCGGGGCGGTTGTCCACCACGATCGGCTGGCCCAGTGATTCGCCGAGCTGCTTGCTGATCAGGCGCGCGATGATGTCGGACGAGCCACCGGCCGGATAGGGCACTACCAGGCGGATGGGCTTGGTTGGCCACTTGTCCTGCGCCCAGGCGGAAGCCGGCGCGAGAATGCCGGACGCGCCGACGGTGCCGAGCGCGGCCAGGCCCGGAAGCTGGCCAAGAAATTGGCGGCGAGAAGAGGTCATGCTGTGTCTCCAGTCAACACTTATCATCAGTTGTCGTACAACAGTGATCGAAGTGTAGGCGTGTTTTTCCGTGAGGTCTATCTAGGAAAACACGTAGAAGAACGGCTTCAAATGTAGGAACAAAGGTGGAAGTGCAGGCTCAGGGTGGGGAATGCCAAGGCAAGTGATGTGCTATGTTGTCTGATGACATGGGGTGGCTTTGGAGAGGCTTGCCCTCTCCCCCGGCCCCTCTCCCGCGCGCGGGAGAGGGGAGAGCGACGTGGGCTTGTTTATGCCCCCGCCTTCTGCGCATAGGCCCAGCCCATTTCCGCCATTGGCCGTGCCCGCTTGCCGGCGTCGAGGGCCTGGGCTGACGATGCGGTGCCGTCCACCACGCGTTTCATGATGCCCTGCAGGATGCCGGCAATCCGGAACATGCTGAAGGCAAGATAGAAATTCCAGTCGCCCGTGATCTGGCGGCCGGTGCGCTGCTCGTACAGGCGGCGATAGGTGGCTTCGTCGGGAATGCCCAATGCCTGGTGATCGAGGCCGGCGATACCGCGGAACTGGCCCGGCTGGATATGCCAGCTCATGCAGTGATAGCCAAAGTCGGCCATCGGATGGCCCAGCGTGGACAGTTCCCAGTCCAGCACCGCCAGCACCCGGGGTTCGGTGGGATGGAACATCAGGTTGTCGAGCCGGTAGTCGCCATGCACGATGCAGGTCAGGTCGGCATCTTCCTGCGGGATATGCTCGGGCAGCCAGGCAATCAGTTGGTCCATGGCCGGAATCGATTCGGTTTCCGACAGCTTGTACTGCTTGCCCCAGCGCTCGATCTGGCGCTGGAAGTAGTTGCCTGGCTTGCCATAGTCGGCCAGTCCGATGGCCTGGTAGTCCACCGAGTGCAGCGCGGCGATCACGCGATTCATCTCGTCATAGATTTCACCGCGTTGGCGGGTGGTCATGTCGGGCAGCGACTGGTCCCACAGCACGCGTCCGCTGACGAACTCCATGATGTAGAACGCCCGGCCAATCACGTCTTCGTCCTCGCACAACGCGAACATGTGGGCCACGGGTACATCGCTGCCGGCCAGTGCCTTCATCACGCGATACTCGCGCTCGATGGCGTGGGCCGATGGCAGCAGCTTTGACTTCGGGCCCGGCTTGGCGCGCATCACGTAGGTCTGGCCCGGCGTGATCAGCTTGAAGGTCGGGTTGGACTGGCCGCCCTTGAACTGCTCCACGGTCAGCGGCCCCGTGAAGCCCGCCACATGCTCGCGCATCCATGCCTCGAGCGCGCCTACATCGAAGCGCTGCTGGTCGGCCACGGGGCGGGTGCCTTCAAAGTGCGATACGTTGGTGCTCATGCTGTCTCTCTCCGGATTGTCTTTGTTCTGTAATCCCTGTCTTTGGGGGCGGTCAGTCGCGGCCGGTCATTTGTAGTTTGGCTTGCGCTTCTCCAGGAACGCCCCGATGCCTTCGCCCGCATCGGGGTGATGGAGCGCGGCCACGAAGCTGTCGCGTTCGGCAGCCAGGTGCTCGGTCAGCGTGGCGCTACCGGCATGGTTGATCAGGGACTTCATGCCACGCACGGCATTGGGCGATTCACGGGCCAGGTTCCCGGCAATGCGTAGCGCCTCGCTCAGTGCCTGGCCCGGCTGCACCACGCGGTTGACGATGCCGAAATGCGCCAGGCGCGCGGGTTCCACCGGCTTGCCTTCCATCAGGATTTCGCTGGCCAGCTGGCGCGGCAGCATGCGTGCGATCTCGTACGAGCCGCCGCCGTCGGGGGTCAGGCCCACCTTGACATAGGCCATCACGAACTTGGCATCGCTGGCCGCCACCACGTAGTCGCAGGCCAGCACCAGCGAGAAGCCCGCGCCGGCTGCCGGGCCTTCGACGGCGGCAATGATCGGCTTCGGGAAGGCGTGGAACGACTCGATCCATTGATGCAGCGTCTCGATGCTGGCGGCTTGCACGGATGGCGGCTGAGAGCGGTTGCCGAGCAGACGGTTCAGGTTGCCACCGGCGCAGAACACGCCATTGGCACCGGTCAATACCACGGTACGGATCGAATCGTCGCGTGCGGCGACTTCGAGCGCTTCCTGCGAGGCGGCGTAGATGTCCGGATGCAGTGCGTTGCGCGCTTCCGGGTTGGAGATGGTCAGGACGAGCGTCGCGTCGACGCGTTCGGACAGCAGCTGGGCAGTCATTGCAGCCTCGTTGTCTGGGAGGAGATAAAAAAAGGCGCCCCGTGTCTCGGCGGGGCGCCCACGATCAGGCTTCTTCGGCCAGCAGCGACAGGCCAAGTCCGGCACGGCGCCACAGCCACGGGCTCGGACGGTAGCGCATGTCGCCGGTCAGGCGGTTCATGTTGCGCAGCACTGCCAGGATCACGTCGGCGCCAATGGTGTCGCCCAGCGCCAGCGGACCCTTCGGATAACCGAGGCCCAGGTTCACGGCCAGGTCGATATCGGTCGGCGTGGCAATGCGTTGCTGGGCGATATCGCTGGCGATGTTGACGATGCAGCCGATGATGCGCTGGGCAATAAAGCCGGCCGAGTCGCGGATCACGGTCACCGGCACGTTGTCGCTGGCAAACAGGCCATGCGCGGCATCGCGTGCGGCGGCGCTGGTGGCCGGCGTGGTCATCAGCGTGCGGCGCTTGGTGGCTTCGAACGGCAGCAGCGTGTCGATGGCGACCACGCGCGTGGCGTCGAGACCCTCTTCCAGTGCGGCGGTGGTGGCATCGAGCCCCAGCGGCGTGACCACGATCAGCGCGTCGGCCGACGGCTGGTTGCCGGCTTCGACGGTCACGCCAAGTGCGGTCAGCAGCTTCACGGTCATCGCATGGCCGCGTTCATTGGCACGGCTGACCCACACGCTGGCCGGGCGCGCATCGGGTACCGGTTGGGCGGCGGGAACCTGCTTCTGGCCTTCAGGGTAGGCGTAGAAGCCGGCGCCGGTCTTGCGGCCCAGCAGGCCGCCGACGGAGCGCAGCGCCGTGATCGGCGATGGGCGATAGCGCGGTTCCTGGTAGAACTGGTTGTAGATCGATTCCATCACCGGATGCGACACGTCGAGCCCGGTCAGGTCCATCAGCTCGAACGGGCCCATGCGGAAGCCGGCCTGCTCGCGCATGATGTTGTCGATGTCGACAAACTCGGCCACGCCTTCCTGCGCGGCCTTCAGGCCTTCGATATTCATGCCGCGGCCGGCATGGTTCACGATAAAGCCCGGCATGTCCTTGCAGCGCACCGGCGTATGGCCCATGCGGCGCGACAGTTCCATGAGCCGGTCGCCCACCGCCGGGTCGCCCGACAGGCCGTCGATGACTTCCACGACCCGCATCAGCGGCACCGGATTGAAGAAGTGGTAGCCCACCACGCGGCCCGGTTTCTTGGCGCCCACGGCGATGGCCGTGATCGACAGCGACGACGTGTTCGACGCAATCACCGCGTCTTCACGCAGGATGGCTTCGAGCTTGGCCACCAGGTCGCGCTTGACCTCGAGCTTTTCCACGATGGCTTCCAGCACCATGTCGCAGGCGGCCAGGTCTTCCAGTGCGGTGCACGGCTTCACGCGGGCCAGCGCGGCCTCGCTGTCGGCGGCGCTGATCTTGCCCTTGTCGGCCAGCTTGGTGAAGGTATCCTGCAGGTACTGGCGCGCGGCGGCCACGGCCTGGGCGTTGACGTCGAACAGGTTGACGGTCAGGCCAGCCTGTGCGGCGATCTGGGCGATGCCGCGGCCCATGGCGCCGGTGCCAACGATGCCAAGTGTCTGGATAGTGGAATTGCTCATTGTTGGTCCAAAAGAGTTGTGGCTAAATTAGCACGATCGTACGTTTTCCGCACCTTTCGCGACAGAGGGGCAGCGCACGTGGCGTGCGCTGATCGGCCAACGCAGGCAGGGGCAGGAAGCCATGGAGCGACCCCGGGTCGACACCGGCGATCCCGTGACCATCACAATGACATTCGGAGAGAGACGACATGCTGAAGCTCTGCGGCTTTGCCGCCAGCAACTATTACAACAAGGTCAAGCTGGCGATGCTGGAGAAAAACCTGCCGTTCGAAGAGGTGTTGGCCTGGATCGGCGAAACCGACCTGACCGCCTCGCCGGTGGGCAAGGTGCCCTACATCATCACCGATGCCGGCCCGTTGTGCGAGTCCGAAACCATCGCGGAGTACATTGAAGCCACCTATATCCAGGTGCCGCTGCTGCCTGCCGATCCGTACCAGGCGGCCAAGGTGCGCGAAATCGTCACGTTCATGGAGCTGTACCTCGAACTGACCGCGCGCGAGCTGTATCCGGAAGCGTTTTTCGGCGGCAAGGTCAGCGACCGGGTCAAGGAGCGTCAGCGCAACCTGCTGGACAAGTACATCCCCGCGTTCGGCAAGCTCGTGAAGTTCTCGCCATACATCGCCGGCGATACGTTCACGCTGGCCGACTGCGCCGCGGTGTGCCACCTGCCGCTGGTGGCATCGTGCACGAAGATCATCTACGGGGAAGACCTGCTGGCCGGGCTGCCGGTCAAGGAGTACCTGAAGGCCATGGCGGAGCGGCCCAGTGTGCAGAGGGTCAATGCCGACCGCAAGGCGAGCACGGAATTGATGCTGAGCCGGAACAAGTAAGAAGGGTGTTGTCTTGGCGCCCCTCGCCCATGAAATGGGAGGGGGGCGCAAAACAAGGACAAGGCTTAGATTTTCGCCAGCCGTTCCAGCGCCAGCTTGAGCGTTTCTTCCTTCTTGGCGAAGCAGAACCGCACCACGCCCGATTCACGCGGTTCGGAATAGAACGCTGACACCGGAATGGCGGCCACGCCGATCTCGCGCGTGAGCCACATCGAGAAATCCGCCTCGCTCATGTCGGAAATCGCGGAATAATCCACGCACTGGAAGTACGTGCCATCCGACGGCAGCAGCTTGAAGCGCGTATTGGCCAGTCCGGCGCGGAAATAGTCGCGCTTGGCCTGGTAGAACGCGGCCAGGTCCAGATACGGTGCCGGGTCGGCCATATAGTCGGCCAGCCCGTATTGCACCGGTGTGTTCACCGTGAACACATTGAACTGGTGCACCTTGCGGAACTCATTCATCAGCGCCACCGGTGCGGCGACGTAGCCCACCTTCCAGCCGGTTACGTGATAGGTCTTGCCAAAGCTGGACACCACGAAGCTGCGGCGTGCCAGTTCCGGATGGCGCGACACCGACTCGTGCCGCTGGCCATCGTAGACCATGTGTTCATAGACTTCGTCGGACAACAGCAGGATGTCTGTGCCAGCGAGCAGGTCCGCCAGTTGCTGCATGTCTTCCGCGCGCCAGATCGTGCCGGTCGGGTTATGCGGCGTGTTGATCATGATCATGCGCGTTTTCGGCGTGATCGCGGCGGCCAGCTTGTCGAACGGAATGCGGAACAACGGTGCTTCGAGCCGCACGGGTACCGCGGTGGCACCGGCCAGTTCGATCGCGGGCAGGTAGCTGTCGTAGCACGGTTCCAGCACGATCACTTCGTCACCGGGATGCACGGCACACAGGATGGCCGTCAACAGGCCCTGCGTGGCGCCCGCGGTAATCGTGATCTCGCTGTTCCAGTCGTACCCATGGCCATACAGCGTGGCGATCTTGCCGGCGATGGCCTGGCGCAGGCCAGGCACGCCAGCCATCGGCGGGTACTGGTTATGGCCGGTGCGCATGGCATGGGTGACGGCGTCCACGATGCGTGCATCGCAATCGAAATCCGGGAAACCCTGGCCCAGGTTGACGGCGTTCTTTTCCGCGGCCAGTGCCGACATCACGGTGAAGATCGTGGTGCCTACGTTGGGCAGGCGGGACAGCGGGGGATTGAGCGGGGCAAGCGTCGATTCGGACATGGCTTAACGGAAAACGATAAAAGACCGGGCGGAAACCAGTGCGACATTCTAGCGGGGATCGGCCGGCGCCACCCAGGCGGCCAGCCAGCCGGCAAAACCGCGCGGCGCCAGCACTTCCACGCCGCTGGTGCGGCGCAGCCGGCTGCGTAGCTTGAGCACGGCCTTGTCCTTCGAAACCAGCAGTGCCGCCCGGGCCGAGTGGGCCAGTTCGATGAACTTCTGGTCGTCGGTATCGCGGCATTTCGGCAGGCGGATGCCATCGGCCTCCGGTTGTTGCGGCAGCGGTTCGAGCGTGGTGAGGCGATCCACTTCGGCCAGTGCGGCATCGATATCGACGGCAAAGCGCGCGAACTGCGGGTAGGCGAGCACGCGCCGCAGTTCCTCGCGGCAATCGGCGCGAATCACGGGCGCGATGGTGCCGGCGGCCAGCGCCGCGCGAATCGGTTCGACGTGCGGGTCGCGGAAGACCAGCAGGTCTACCCAGATATTCGAGTCAAGCACCACGCGGGGTACGGATGTGACGGGCAGGGCGCCGACGGCGGGGGTTCCGGGGTTGCCGGTGGGGTTGGTGGTCATTCGCTACAATCTCGACTTTGTTTCTGCCCGCGATTTTGCCATGCTCATCGTCCTGTCTCCCGCCAAGTCCCTGGACTACGAGACACCGCCGCGCGTCAAGACCCATACGCTGCCGCGTTTTATCGACCGTTCCGCCACGCTGATCGAGCGTCTGCGCAAGCTCGCACCGCAGGATGTGGGTGCGCTGATGGACATCTCCGACAAGCTCGCGGTGCTCAACGTGACCCGCTACGCCGACTGGACCCCCGAGTTCACCGCCGCCAACAGCAAGCAGGCGGTGCTGGCGTTCAATGGCGACGTCTACGACGGACTCGACGCGAAGACGCTGTCGGCAGACGACCTGGGCTTTGCGCAGAAGCACCTCCGCATCCTGTCCGGACTGTATGGCGTACTGCGTCCGATGGACTGGATGCAGCCGTACCGCCTGGAAATGGGCACGCGTCTGGATAACGCCGCCGGCAAGGACCTCTACGCGTTCTGGGGCGACGATGTCACGCAACTGATCAACCACGACATGGCCGACCTGAAGCACGAGGGCCAGCCGACGCTGGTGAACCTGGCTTCCGAGGAATACTTCAAGGTAGTGCGGCCGAAGGTGCTGGCCGCGCGCGTCATCACACCGGTGTTCGAGGACTGGAAGGGTGGCCGGTACAAGATCATTTCGTTCCATGCCAAGCGCGCGCGCGGTACCATGGCCCGCTATGCGGTGACCCATCGCGTGACCGACCCGGCAAGGCTGAAACGCTTTGACGAAGACGGCTATGCCTTCGACAAGGCGGCCTCCGACGATACGCGCTGGGTATTCCGCCGCCGCCTCGAAGACTGAGTACACAAGGACCGATCCTCATGACCTCGGCACTCCATATCTCCACGTTGTTCGACTCGGGCGCGATCGAAGTCGAGGCGCTTGACCGCGCCGACGATATCCGGCTGCGCGTCCGTGCCGATTCGCACGCCGACTTCCGCCAGTGGTTCCACTTCCGCTTGCAAGGCGCTGCCGGCCAGCCGTGCAAGCTGCAATTCCTGAACGCGGGCGAGTGCACCTACCCCGACGGCTGGCGCGACTATTGCGCGGTGGCCTCGTACGATCGCGCGCACTGGTTCCGCGTGCCGACCCGTTACGACGGTGCCACCATGACGGTCGAGTTCACGCCTGAGCATGACAGCGTCTGGCTGGCGTATTTCGAGCCATACCCGGAAGAGCGGCATCTGTCGCTGCTGGCCACCTGCCAGCGTTCGCCGCTGGCGAAGCTCTCGCATCTGGGCAGCACGGTCGACGGACGCGACCTGACCTGCGTCACGCTGGGACAGCCTGGCCCCGGCAAGAAGACGATCTGGATGATTGCGCGCCAGCATCCGGGCGAAAGCATGGCCGAGTGGTTTTGCGAAGGGGTATTGCAGCGCCTGACCGGCACCGGAGCGTGGAACGGCGATCCGGTCGCGCGCAAGCTGCTGGAGCGCGCCGTGTTCCATATCGTGCCGAACATGAATCCGGACGGTTCGGCGCGTGGCAACCTGCGCACCAATGCGGCAGGTGCCAACCTCAACCGCGAATGGATGCAGCCAAGCCTGCAGACGAGTCCGGAGGTCTGGCACGTGCGCCGCGCGATCGAGCAGACCGGTGTCGACCTGTTCTTCGATATCCACGGCGACGAAGCGCTGCCCTACAACTTCGTGGCCGGCAGCGAGATGCTGCCCGGCTTTACCGAAGCGCAGCGTGAGCAGCAGTCACGCTTTATCGAGGCGTTCAAGCGCGCCACGCCCGACTTCCAGGACGTGCATGGCTATGCCGCCAGCAAGTACAACGCCGATGCACTGAAGCTGGCCTCGAAGTACATCGGTCATACCTTCGGCTGCCTGGCGCTGACGCTGGAAATGCCATTCAAGGACAACGCCGACCTGCCCGATCCGGCCGTCGGCTGGAATGGCGCGAAGAGTGCGTTGCTGGGGACGGCAATGCTGCAGGCTGTCCTGGAGTACCTGGGCAGTAACTGAGCGACCAGTGTCTTGCTCCCCTCTCCCGCACGCGGGAGAGGGGCCGGGGGAGAGGGTAGGCGCGTCCAATACCGCAGCGCCCTGAACCCTACTGCTTCTTCTTGGTCGTCTTCGAAGCCGTCGATTTGGAAGACGTGGTCTTGCCCGATTTCGACGCGGTCGACGAGGTCGACTTCGCGGTGCTCTTGCCCTTTTTCTTCGAATGCGTCGGCGTGGCCACCGCAGGCGCGGCCGCCGGTTCGGTGATCGTGTCGCCGTTGCTGTCGAGCAGTTCGTAGGCCAGCATCATGCCGTCGGCATAGCCGCAGCGCACCTTCACCGGTTGCCATTGCGCCTCGCCCTTGCGCTTGTGCGCGGTGGCGTTGAACGTCACCACCGAGCTGACCGGTACGGACTGCTTGCCGGCCGAGAAGCGGCCTTCCCAGCGTTCCACCGTGGCTTGCCCGCTGGACAGTGCACCGGTAGGAATCTTCAATGCGTCGTAGGTGGCCGAGCGCGGTACCACCCAGCTTGCATGCGCGGCGCAGTCGGCCACATCGGCCGATGCGTTTTCCGATTTCATCAACTGCTCGCGCATCTGTGCGCGATACTCGGCCAGGCTCACGCGGCCCTTGTCGGGCAGCGTGACCGTGGTGGTCGGCGGAGTCTTGTTGACAACCGGAGGTGGCTTGACAGCGGAGCTTGACGTTGCGGTGGCGGGTGCGGTGGTGCTGGCGACCGGCGTGGCGCCGGTGGTTGCTGCGGCCTCGTCGGTCGGCGCGGTCGCGCAGCCGGCCAGCGCGAGCGCGCCTGCCACTGCGGCAGTCAGCATGCGGAGCCGGCTGCCAAACAGTTCGGAAATTCGTCGAATCACGGGATCGTCGTTGCTTGTTGAAGCAAGGAGGGTAAGTGAAGGAATGCCATGATAGAGGAAAGCTCCATCGCAAAGTTCCTAAATGTTGTTACCCTTCGTTCTAATTGCTTACAACTTGCCGGGATCGGCGGTGATAATCGTCGTGCAATAGCAGAAGATTGTTTCGGTTCGCAACTCAGGCGAACCCCGAGACACGCATCGGGCGTGTGCCGGGAGCCGGGCGCCGTTGCAGCGCCCGTGTCGGCAATCTCAGAACGTGCGCGCGAAGCGTAGCAGTTCGTCCATCAGAGCGTTGAGGTCGCGCTGGAGCGTGTCAAAGCCTGCGGTGCGGGCCAGGCCAACCTCATCCATGTACAGCTTGCGATTGACTTCCAGCTGCAGGCTATGGCGATTGGCCTGGGGCTGGCCCATCACGCGCACGATTTCCACGCCCTTGTACGGGTGGTTGCGCCACACGTCGTAGCCCATCTCCTTGAGCACGGCTTCCACGCGATCGGTGAAGCGCGTGTCGCAGGTACTGCCATCGCGGTCGCCCACGACAAAGTCGGGATGCTGCAGGCCCGGATGCTCGGTCGCAAACTTTGCGGCTTCGCTGGGCATCGAGTGGCAGTTGATGTGGAACACGTGGCCGTGACGCGTCACCGCCTCATCGGACAAGCGTTGCAGCTGCGCGTAGTAGGGCAGGTAGTAGTTGTCGATGCGCGACTGCAGTTCGGCCACGCCGAGCTTGCGGTCATAGATCGGCTCGCCGGTGTCCAGCACGCGCCAGACCAGGCCTTTGCCCAGGCGGGTCTTCGACGTTTCCTGCTTCAGGCCGGGCCACGGCGCATCGAGCAACGCTTCGTCGATTTCCTCGAGGCCGCGGTTGGCATCGAGGTAGCTGCGCGGAAAGCCCGCGCACAGCAGTGGAATGCCGCGCGCGGGGGCATCGGCGTAGAGCTGGTCCACGAACGTGTCTTCCGCCTGCCGCAGCAGCGGCAGGGGCAAGCCGTCGGCGAAGCGGAAGTCCGCCGGGTAGGTGGTGCAGCTATGCGGGGAATCAAGAAAGAGCGGGCCGCACTCGCCTTCCGGCATTTGCAGGAGGTAAGCGCTTTCCGCGGTCTTTCGTTCTGCTTCGGTCATACGCAATTGCCAGTTAGTCCAGGGAAATCTTGGCGGCGGCGGCCACCTTCTTGTTCTTGGCGACTTCGCTGGAAATCTGTTGCGCGAAGTGCTGCGGCGTGTCGCCCACCGGCGTGGCGCCCAGCTTTTCAAGCTTGGCCTTGACCTCGGGCATTGCCAGCACCTTGATGGCCGCGGCGTTCAGCTTGGCCTGGATATCGGCGGGCAGCTTGGCCGGTGCGATCAGGCCAAACCATGCGGCATCGTTGACTTCGGGCAAGCCCAGCTCGGCAAACGTCGGCACGTTCGGCAACGCGGCCACGCGCTTGGGCGCGGCGACGGCCAGGGCGCGCAGCTTGCCACCCTCGATGAACGGCAGCGACGACGGCAGGTTGTCAAACAGGATCTGCACCTGGCCGGCCAGCGCGTCGTTCAGCGCCGGGCCCACGCCCTTGTATGGCACGTGCAGCAGTTCGGTCTTGCTGCTCATCTTGAACAGTTCGCCCATCATGTGCGACACGCTGCCATTGCCTGCCGAACCGTAAGCCAGCTTGTTCGGCTCCGATTTGGCCAGCGCGATGAACGACTTCATGTCGGTGGCCTTCACGCCCGGGTTGATGCTCATCACGTTCGGCACCGATGCCAGGTTCGTGATCGTCGTGAAGTCCTTGGTGGCGTCGTATTGCAGGCGTGGGTACACGGCCGGGTTGATGCCGTGCGTCGACGCCGTGGCGATACCGAGCGTGTAGCCGTCCGGCGTGGCCTTGGCCAGGTAGCCCGTGCCGATGCTGCCGCCGGCGCCGCCGCGATTGTCGACCACCACCGCCTGGCCCAGTTGCTGGCCCAGCTTGTCGGCCACGATACGCGCCACGATGTCGGTGGTGCCGCCGGCCGGGAACGGCACGACGAGCGTGATCGGCTTGGTCGGGTAGGTGCCCTGGGCAAAGGCGGGCAGGGTCAGGCCGGCGGCCGCGACTGCGGTGGCTGCGGCGAGGACTTTCAGCATGGGACGGCGTTGCATCGAAGGGATTCCGGTCGAAAGGAAGATGAAAGGAGAGAAAGGTCGGTCTCTGCGGGACCTGAAGATTGCAATGCAAAAATCGTGCTGCCCAATTCTGCGCGTCCGCACGCGAGGCTTGCAAACGAAATAAAATCCCCTGATCATTCCATTTGGTATTGATGCAGGGAGGTGGTATGCGGCGCTTGTGTCCGTCAATGACGGAGCTGCTGGCATTCGAGGCGGCCGCACGGCACAACAGTTTCACGGTGGCCGCGCGCGAGCTGCATGTGACGCAGGGTGCGGTCAGCAAGCAGGTGCGCAGCCTGGAGGCATTCCTGGGCGTGGAGCTGTTCGAGCGGGTTCGCCAGCGGCTGATGCTGACCGAAGCGGGAGCGCGCTACCTGGAGCGCATCCGGCCCAGCCTCAATGACATCGAGGCAGCCAGTGTCGAGCTGATTGCACGGCAGGGGCGCGGCGGCATCCTGCATATCGCCAGCATGCCCACGCTTGGGGCGAAATGGCTGATCCCGCGGTTGCCGCAGTTCTTTGCGAAGCATCCCGAAGTCACGCTCGAATTCGTGCCGCATGCGCAGGGCTACGATTTTTCCCAACCAGATCTCGATGCGGCAATCCGTTTCGGCGACGGCGTCTGGCCCGGCAGCCTGGCTGACTACATGACCGGGCGCGAAGTATTGCCGGTGTGCCGTCCGGGTTTGCTGGTGCATGAACCCGATGGCGTGGCGAAGAGCCCGGCCGCGCTGCTGCGCTACCCGTTACTCCATCACACGACGGTTCCCGAAGCATGGCCCGACTGGCTGTCGGAGCTCGGCGTGGCCACGCGCAAGGCATGGAGCGGCGCGCGTTTCGACCAGTTCACGCTGCTCACCCAGGCGGCGGTATCGGGCCTCGGTATCGCCCTGATTCCGCGCTGCCTGATCGAGGAAGAGCTGACGACGGGTACGCTGGTGGTGGCGCACCCGGCACGCGTGCTGGCAAAGAAGGGTTACTACCTGTGCTACCCGGAGCAGAAGGCCCATTTGCCGGCGCTGCAGACGTTCCGGCGCTGGGTCATGGAAGGCGTCGACGTGGTGGTGTAAGGCGCGGCGGCTCGCCGACTACTTGGTCAGCACCTTCATGGCCTGTTCCAGCCCGGCCAGCGTGACCGGGTACATGCGGTGCTTCATGATCTGGCTGATGACCGTGATCGACTGGCGGTACTGCCACAGGCCTTCGGGCTCGGGGTTGAGCCAGACGAAGCGCGGGAACTGCTCGATCATGCGATTGAGCCAGACCGCGCCGGCCTCGGGATTGTTGTATTCGACCGAGCCACCCGGCTGCAGGATCTCGTAAGGGCTCATCGTCGCATCGCCGACGAAGATCACCTTGTAGTCCGGCGTGTACTTGTGCATCAGGTCCCACGTGGCGATTTTCTCCGCGTGGCGGCGGCGGTTGTTCTTCCACACATAGTCGTACAGGCAGTTGTGGAAGTAGTAGTACTCCAGGTGCTTGAACTCGGTCTTGGCGGCCGAGAACAGTTCCTCCACGCGCTTGATGTGGTCGTCCATCGAGCCGCCCACGTCCATCAGCATCAGCACCTTGACCTTGTTGTGGCGCTCGGGCCGCAACTTGATGTCGAGCATGCCGGCATTGGCGGCGGTCGAATGGATCGTGTCGTCCAGATCGAGTTCGGTGTCCGCGCCCTCGCGCGCAAACCGGCGCAGGCGGCGCAGCGCAACCTTGATATTGCGCGTGCCCAGTTCCACCTGGTCGTCGTAGTCCTTGTACGCGCGCGTTTCCCAGACCTTGATCGCGGTGCGGTTACCTTTGGAGGGGCCGCCGATGCGGATGCCCTCGGGGTTGTAGCCGCCGTGGCCGAATGGCGATGTGCCGCCCGTGCCAATCCACTTGTTGCCGCCTTGGTGCTTTTCCTTCTGCTCTTCCAGCAACTGCTTGAGGCGCTCCATGAGCTTGTCGAGCCCGCCCATGGCTTCGATCTTCGCCTTTTCCTCGGGCGAGAGTTCGCGCTCCAGCGTTTTCTGCAGCCAGTCCAGCGGGATGTCGCTCTTCCAGTCGACCAGGCTCTCGATGCCCTTGAAGAACGCGGCAAAGGTCTGGTCGAACTTGTCGAAGTGCTTCTCGTCCTTGACCAGCGTCATGCGGGCCAGATAGTAGAACTCGTCGATCGACGGTGAGATGACCTGCGCGCGCAGCGCTTCGAGCATCGTCAGGTATTCCTTGACCGATACCGGCAGCTTGGCGTGGCGCAGCGAAAAGAAGAAGTCGATCAGCATGGCCTGGCTCCGCTCAACGTGGACGTTCGAGCTGGTATTGCAGATGCGCGCGCACGGTTGGCCATTCGCTGGCGATGATCGAGAAGACCACCGTGTCGCGGAACGATCCATCGGGCATGCGCTGATGATTGCGCAGTACGCCGTCCTGCTTGGCGCCCAGGCGTGCAATGGCCGCGCGGCTCTGGTGGTTCATCCAGTGCGTGCGGAATTCCACCGCAATGCAGTCGAGCGTCTCGAACGCGTGGCGCAGCAGCATCAGCTTGCATTCGGTGTTCAGCGCGGTGCGTTGCACGCGCTGCGCGTACCAGGTGGAGCCGATTTCCACGCGACGGTTCTTGCCGTCGATATTCATGTACGTGGTCATGCCGGCCGCGCGGCCGTCGGCGTCGAGCACGGTGAACGGCTGCATCGAATCCTGTGCCTGCAGCCCCAGGCGGCGCTCGATCTCGGCCTCCATGGCTGCCGGCGTCGGCACGCTGGTGTACCACAGGCGATAAAGCTCGCCGTCGGCCGCGGCCTCGCGCAGTGCCGCGGCGTGTTCCATCGCCAGCGGAGCCAGCGTGGCATGTTGCCCGGTCAGCGTGACGGGCTGGACAAACCTTGTCATCGTGCGGTCCCGTCGCTTAGCGGTTGGCGCGGTTCATGAACACCAGGCGCTCGAACAGGTGCACATCCTGTTCGTTCTTGAGCAGTGCGCCGTGCAGTGGCGGAATCGCGGCCTTGCGATCGGGGCTGCGCAGCGCTTCGGCAGGGATGTCCTCGGCCATCAGCAGCTTGAGCCAATCGATCAGTTCCGACGTGCTCGGCTTCTTCTTCAGGCCCGGCAGGTTGCGCATCTCGTAGAACGCTTCCAGCGCGGCCGCCACGAGCTCGCGCTTGATACCGGGGTAGTGCACGTCCACGATCTGCTGCATGGTTTCCGCATCGGGGAACTTGATGTAGTGGAAGAAGCAGCGGCGCAGGAACGCGTCGGGCAGTTCCTTTTCGTTGTTCGACGTGATGATCACCAGCGGGCGATGCCTGGCCTTGACCAGCTCGCGCGTCTCGTAGACGTAGAACTCCATGCGGTCCAGTTCGCGCAGCAGGTCGTTCGGGAACTCGATGTCGGCCTTGTCGATCTCGTCGATCAGCAGCACCACGGGCTGTTCGGCTTCGAACGCCTGCCAGAGCACGCCCTTGACGATGTAGTTCCGAATGTCATGCACGCGGTCGTCACCGAGTTGCGAGTCGCGCAGGCGCGAAACCGCATCGTATTCATACAGGCCCTGCTGAGCCTTGGTGGTCGACTTGATGTGCCACTGCATCAGTGGCATGCCCAGCGCTGCGGCCACTTCCTCGGCCAGCATGGTCTTGCCGGTACCTGGCTCGCCCTTGATCAGCAGCGGGCGCTGCAGGGTGCGCGCGGCGTTGACGGCCAGCTTCAGGTCGTCGGTGGCAACGTACTGGGCACTACCTTCGAACTTGACCTGCTGGGACGGATTGGCGTTGGCGGTGGTGGACATGAGGCAACCTGGGTGTATCGCGGCTGGCCTGCCAGGCAGGCCGGTCGGGTGACAATCGGAAACAACAACCGGGTAGGCCGAAAGCGGTGCAAACAAATGGTGCAAACAATCCGAAATTCGGCCGGAATGGGCCAGTATAAGAGCAGATTGGCATTCGCGTTCAGTGGGGCACACCCCAAGGCCGCCCGATGGACTGGCGCGTGCACGCTGCGGTACAATGCGCCGGTTTGACGCGCCCCCAGTCAATATCCTCCTCACGCCCGGCAGTTCCGCCACCAGAGACATGGCGGATCATCGGGAGGCGGCAAGCGCGAGATGGTTGCAGAATGGTGTTCGAGCACCGCGGCACATCAGCAATTACGCCCGGCTGCGCCCTTGTCTGACCGGCAATGCCCGCGGCAGATCTTCGGCGATCCGCTTCAAATCCCCATTCCGAAAACCGTCTGGCGTCCCAGCAGGGGCAGGTCACACGCGGTTTAACACTTCCCAATCAGCTACGACAATGAAAAAGCTCCTCACGATGGTAGTGTTGGGCGCGGCCGCAACGGCAGCGCATGCCCAGGACAAGGGCAATGTAGACACCGCCCGCGACAAGGTTGCAATGTGCATCGGCTGCCATGGCATCCCGGGTTACCGTGCTTCGTTTCCGGAAACCTATCAGGTTCCCCTGCTTGGCGGCCAGAGCGCCAAGTACATCGAGAACGCGCTCAAGAGCTACCAGAAGGGTGATCGCAAGCATCCCACCATGCATGCGATTGCCGCGAGCCTGACCGAAAAGGACATCGCCGACGTGGCTGCGTACTACTCGCAGCAGAAGTCCGATACCCAGAACAACTCGCTCAAGTAAGAAGGCTCGCAATCATGAAGACGCTGAAAGCTGTTTCGTACGCGCTGGGCGCGATGGTGCTGGGTGCTTCCGCCATGTCGGCGCAGGCCGCCGATATCGCCGCGGGCAAGGCACTGGTGGAGAAGGGCGGTTGCGTGGCCTGCCATGGCAAGGACATGAACGCACCGATTTCGCCCGACTACCCCAAGCTGGCAGGCCAGCACCCGGACTACCTGTACCACGCGCTGGCCGCCTACCAGATCAGCGGCAACCCGCTGGTGGGCCGCACCAATGCGATCATGGCCGGCCAGGTCAACAGCAATCCGGCCGTGACCGGCAAGGACGGCAAGCCGCGTCCGTTCACACGCGCCGAACTGAAGGACATCGCGGCGTATATCGGGTCGCTCAAGGGCGACCTGGTGCTGAGGAAGTAAGCGCGAAGCGACGTCGCGTCCCACTGCCTCCGCTGTTCGAAATGCCGCCCGATTGGGCGGCATTTTTTGTTGGGCGTTCGGTCGCGGATAGCTGCATTACAGGTATTCGGCATTTACCTGCAATACGGGTATCTTGTATTTACCTGCTTTGCAGGTAATATGCATTTACCTGCATAGGAGGTAAATCGGCATGAAACAGGTTGTCTCCACAACGGCACAGATTGGGCAGATCCTTCGCTCGGCCAGGCGCGCCCGGAAGTTGACTCAGGAACAGGCAGCCCCACGGCTCGGGCTCAGCCAGAGCCGCCTTTCCGCGCTTGAGATTGATCCGAAAGTGATCTCCGCCGAGCAACTTCTGGCCCTGGTCAGCCTCTATGGTCTTGAACTGGTGATCCAGTCAAAGTCGCCCCCTTCCGATGCACCTACCGAGTGGTGATGATGAGAAGGCAAACACATGTGCGGGCCCTGTCGGTCTGGGCCAATGGCCAACGCGTAGGTACCTGGCGCGTGCCGACACGTTCGGCCATGGAACTCCAATATGATGAAGCGTGGATGGCGTCGCCAGCCGGGCGGCCGCTATCGTTATCGTTGCCGTTTGGCGTCGACACCGCCCCGTTGCGCGGGGACCGGGTGCTCAACTACTTCGACAACCTGCTGCCAGACAACGATGCCATTCGCCGGCGACTTGCTGCCAGGTACCAAACCGGGTCGACCGATGCGTTCCCGTTACTGGCGGCGATCGGCCGCGATTGTGCCGGCGCGGTACAGTTGCTCGGCGAGGACGAAGTGCCTCAGCGGATCGAGAGCATCGAGGGAACGCCGTTGAGCGAGTCCGAAATCGAGACGTTGCTGGCGAACACCGTGGATACGGCTGGATCCGTGCGGCTCACGGAAGAGCACGATTGTCGTGTCTCGATCGCCGGTGCGCAGGAAAAGACCGCACTGCTGTTTCATGACGGCCAGTGGCTCCTGCCGCATGGTGCAACACCAACCACACATATCCTCAAGTTGCCGATCGGCCTGGTCGGCAATCGACGCGCGGACTTTACGGCCTCAGTGGAAAACGAATGGCTGTGCATGCGGTTGTTCAAGGCGCTCGGATTGCCCGCTGCCGACTGCGAGATCCAGACTTTTGGTGCGCAGAAGGTATTGGCGGTGCGTCGCTTCGACCGGCAACTGCATTCCAGCGGCAAATGGATCATGCGTCTGCCCCAGGAGGATTTCTGTCAGGCATTGGGTTTGCCCTCGCATGCGAAGTACGAAGCCGATGGCGGGCCGGGGCTGGTCGATCTGGCCGACGTCCTGCGCCTGTCGATCAATGCCGAGCATGATCTGGGGACGCTGCTGGCCTCACAGATCGTGTTCTGGATGCTCGCTGCGACTGACGGGCACGCCAAGAATTTCAGCATCCATTTGCTGCCCGGTGGGCGGTTTTGCCTGACGCCACTCTACGACATCATGTCGATCTGGCCGATCATTGGCGACGGGCCCAATCAGGTGCCTTACCAGAAGGCGAAGCTTGCGATGGCCGTTGCCGGAAAGAACCGTCATTTCCTGCTGAAGGACATCAGGCGGCGTCATTTCAATGCCATGGCCGTGCGGTGTTTTGCCGGAGGTTCGGTCGAAGCGATTCTGAGCGAGTTGCTCGCGCGGGTGCCGGAAGCCATTGCCAGTGTGGCCGCACGCTTGCCTGCGGGATTTCCCGCGCGGGTTTCCGACCGGATTTTCGAGCAGCTCGAGGCATCCGCCAGCCGGCTCGCGGCCATGGAGGTCAACTAGCGAAGTTGCAGGGTCTTCAACGAACAACGCCGACCTGTGGCCGGCGTTGTTCGTTGTTACGTTCCCGCAGCAGATCAGTTACCGCTGCCGCTTACCAGTCGGCGCTGCTTTACCGAGTTGGCCAGCGTTTCGAGGATCGTCACCGAGTCATCCCAGCCGATGCAGGCATCGGTCACCGATTGGCCGTAGGTAAGGCTTTCCACGGGCGTGCCCTGCACGTGGTCCTGGCGGCCAGCCACGAGGTGCGATTCCACCATGACACCGACGATGCGCTGGTCGCCGCCGGCGATCTGGCGGCCGATGTCGTCGCAGACCGGCAGCTGGTTCTCATGCTTCTTGCTGCTGTTGGCGTGCGACGCGTCGATCATCAGGCGTGCGGCCAGGCCGGCCTTCGAGATGGCGTCGCAGGCTTCCTGGACGCTTGCGGCGTCATAGTTCGGTGCCTTGCCGCCGCGCAGGATGATGTGGCAATCCTCGTTGCCCGAGGTCGACACGATGGCCGAGTGGCCGCCCTTGGTGACCGACAGGAAATGGTGCGGCTGCGAGGCGGCCTTGATCGCGTCAACGGCGATCTTGACGTTGCCGTCGGTGCCGTTCTTGAAGCCGACCGGGCACGACAGTCCCGAGGCCAGCTCGCGGTGTACCTGCGATTCCGTGGTGCGCGCGCCGATCGCGCCCCAGCTGACCAGGTCGGCGATGTATTGCGGGCTGATCATGTCCAGGTATTCCGTGCCCGTCGGCACGCCCAGTTCGCTGATGTTCAGCAGCACCTCGCGGGCCGTGCGCAGGCCGTCGTTGATCTTGAAGCTGCCGTCCATGTGCGGATCGTTGATCAGGCCCTTCCAGCCCACCGTGGTGCGCGGCTTTTCGAAGTAGACCCGCATCACGACCTCGAGCTCGCCCGCGAAGCGGTCGCGTTGCACCTTGAGCAGCTTGGCGTATTCCAGCGCCGCGCGGGTATCGTGGATCGAGCACGGTCCGATGATGACGATCAGGCGGTCATCCATGCCATGCAAGATGCGATGCATGGCCTGGCGGGCGCCGTAGATCACGTCGGACGCGGCTTCGGAGCAGGCGAATTCGCGGATCAGGTGCGCAGGCGGCAGCAGTTCCTTGAGTTCTCGAATACGCAGGTCGTCGGTGTTCTTCAGCATGATGGCTCCGGGTCTTGTGAGGTCGTTGGTCTGTTGGGATTGTGCTTTGCGACCGGCGGGCATAAAAAAACCGCCAGGGTCGCTGGCGGTTTTTTGAGCATTCGGGTTGCTTACAGCTGTCCCTCTCTATCCGCCAGCGGTGTGAGATGCCAAAAGAAGTAAAAGTAAAACTTGGCGGACATGGCGGAAATCGGTTCGGCTGTAGTGAGCTTGTGTCGGTTTTACGCTGATGCGTGAACTTTATGCTGCAGCGCGTGATCAATGGGCATTTTATTGCGCCGGTGAAGCCGAAACTCGTCGGTGCAATCGCCGCACGCGCGACAACGAAGCATCTTTATAGCGCGTTTCCACGGCGATGGCAAGCGGCAAGCGCAACAGATTTAAGCGCTTGCAGAGTGTCGCCGCTGCCTATATTGGAAACGCGCGCCCCGGCTGCGCGCATCAAACAAGAATCAGCAGGCGGAGGTGCCGATCATGCCAGTCGATGAAGCAAGGCTGAATGCCTTCATGGATCAGTTCGTCCATGACATAGGGGCCGTGATGCACGCGGCGACCGTGGTACTGGGCGACGAGCTCGGTTTGTACAAGGCACTGGCCGAAAAGCCAATGACCGCCGAGACGCTGGCCGAAAAGACACGCACCGATCCACGCTATCTGCGTGAATGGCTGTCGGCGCAGGCTGCAAGCGGATACGTGGAATACGACGCGGAGCGCGACATGTTCGCGCTGACCGAGGAGCAGGCCTTTGCGCTGGCACAGGAGGGCAGTCCTGCGTTTATTCCGGGCGCGTTCCAGATTGCCGTGGCGCAGTTCCGCGCGCTGCCGAAGATGCTCGATATTTTCCGCAATGGCCGCGGGCTCGGCTGGCATGAGCATGATCCCGCGTTGTTCCACGGTACCGAACGCTTTTTCCGGCCCGGCTATGCCGCGCATCTGGTCAGCGAATGGATTCCGTCGCTCGAAGGCATGGCGGCGCGACTCAAGGCCGGTGCGCTGGTGGCCGACGTTGGCTGCGGCCATGGCGCATCGACGATCATCATGGCGCAGGCATTTCCGGCGTCGACCTTCCGCGGCTTCGACTATCACGAACCGTCGATCCGCTATGCAACCGAGGCGGCGCGGCGTGCCGGGGTCGCTGATCGCGTGACGTTCGACGTGGCATCGGCCAAGGATTTTCCGGGCAGCGACTACGACCTCGTGGCGGTGTTCGACTGCCTGCACGACATGGGCGATCCGGTCGGCGCGGCGCGCCATATCCGCGATACGCTCAAGCCCGATGGCTGCTGGATGATCGTGGAGCCGTTCGCCAACGATCGGCTGCAGGACAATCTCAATCCGGTGGGGCGCGTGTTCTATTCCGCGTCGACGTTCATCTGCACGCCGGGTTCACGGTCACAGGAGGGGGCCATGTGCCTGGGCGCGCAGGCCGGCGAGGCACGCATGCGCGGGGTGACGGAGCAGGGCGGGTTTGGCGGCTTCCGGCGCGCGGCGCAGACACCGTTCAACCTCGTGTATGAGGTGAGGCCGTAAAGATATTGTGATGGTGTTCTCCCCTCTCCCATGCAATGGGAGAGGGGCGGGGGAGAGGGCGGGCGTATCA